>CALMNP010000263.1 GCA_937868875.1 uncultured Bacillota bacterium
GACGCCACCCACTTCGGTCCGGACGCCCTGGTAGAGCGCCAGCAGGCGGCCACCATCCTGGCCCGGGCTCTGGCCGCCTCCTCGCTGTCCAGCCAGTCCGACGCCGTCCTCAGCGGCTACAAGGACCAGGCCAGCATCGGCTCGTGGGCGCGCGCCGGCCTGGCCTTCGCCGCCGAACACGGGGTCTTCTCCGGCAACACCGGCGGCGAACTGCGCCCGGCCGACGCTCTGAACCGCGGTGAGGCCGCCAAGATCCTGGACATCTCTGTTCCCGAGCAGCTCAGCCCCAGCCAGGTCAAGCTGACCTTCCTCTCGCTCAACGACTTCCACGGCCACATGTACCAGGATTCCAAGGCCCGGGCCGGTAAGGACGTCGGTGCCGCCCGCCTGACCACCGCGTTCTTTGGCGAGGAGCTGGGCAACCCCGCCGGTACGGTGATCGTTAACGCCGGTGACGCCTTCCAGGGCACCACCATCTCCAACCTGACCCAGGGCCAGTCGGTCACCGAGTGGCTCAACTTCATCGGCACCGACGCCATGGCCGTGGGCAACCACGAGTTCGACTGGACCATCGACACCCTGAAGCAGCGCATTGCCGATGCCAGGTTCCCGGTTCTGGCCGCCAACATCTACTACGAGGATTCGGGCAAGCCCGTCGAGTGGGCGAAGCCCTACGTCATCCAAGACGTGAACGGCGTGAAGGTGGGCTACATCGGCCTGGCCACCCCGTCCAGCAAGACCATCGTTCTGCCGGCCAACGTGAAGAACATCGAGTTCCGCGACCCGGCCCCCATCGTCAACGCACTGGCCCCGCAGGTCCGTGCTGAGGGCGCTGACGTCGTGGTTCTCCTGACCCACCTGGCCGCCGCCCAGGACGGCCCGAGCGGCGTCTCGGATGAGACCGGCATCCTGCTCTCCCATCTGACCGTTCCGGTGGATGTGGTCATCACCGGCCACAGCCACACCCAGGTGGCCGCCCTGGTGAACGGCATCCCCGTGGTCCAAGCCCGCTCCTACGGGGCGGCCTATGGCAAGATCGATCTGGTCTATGACAAGGCCCAGAAGAAGGTTGTGGACACCAGCGTGGCTGTTATCCAGCCCAGCCAGGCCCTGGCCCCCAATCCCACGGTAGGCGACATCATCAAGAAGTGGGAAGGCGTCATCGGCCCGAAGACCAACGAGGTCGTGGGCAAATTGGCGACAACCCTGACTCGCACCAACACCAACGCCGGTGAGTCGGCCCTCGGCGACCTCATCGCCGACGAGCAGCGCCAGGCCACGGGTGCCGACATCGCCTTCATGAATGGTGGCGGCATCCGCGAGAACATCGAGGCCGGCGACGTGACCTGGGGTCAGCTCTTCTCAGTGCAGCCGTTCAACAACATGCTATACACCGTGCAGATGACCGGCCAGCAGGTTGCTGACTTCCTCGAGAACGCCGTCGACATCCAGTACAAGAATGTCAACAACCTGCCCGGCGGCCACGGCCCCATGCAGGTATCCGGCCTGACCTACACCTGGGACTACAGCAAGCCCTTCGGCCAGCGGGTTGACGTCTCGTCCATCAAACTCGACGGCGGCGTCGCGCTGGACCTCACCAAGGAGTACACCGTGGCCATGAACGAGTTCATGGTGACCGGCGGCGACGACCTGGCGGTCATGAAGAGCATCCCGGCCGACAAGAAGATCTACACCGGCATCGCCGACCTGGACGCCCTGGTGAACTACTTCAAGGCCGCGACCGCTCCCGTCTCCTATGAGCTTCAGAACCGCATCACCGTGGTGAACTTCTCCAAGTAACAGGCGCGTTGCGGCTTCGCCCTGCTCAA
>CALMNP010000264.1 GCA_937868875.1 uncultured Bacillota bacterium
GGCGAGACGCTGATCACAGTGCAGCCCGGAGAATAGCGGCGCCGGGGGCTTGTATCTGATCGTGTCTCGTCAATCACTGCGGGGAATCAACCTTGAACCCTCTGACTGGTTATACAGGGTAGAGGCGTGACGGATCAGGCGCGGGCCGGGCGTGTCGCCCGGCCTGACGTGTTGGGGGAAGGACATGGGGACGGAGGCGCAGGACCAACTTATTGAACGCTGTAAGGCCGGGGACCCGGAAGCCTTCGCCGAGCTGTATCGGGTGGAGGCGCCGCGGGCCTTACATACCGCGCGCTTCATCACAGGCAGTTGGGCAGATGCAGAGGGCTGCCTGCAGGAGGCCGCGGTACGTGCCTGGCGCGCCATGGACCGCTTCACGACCGGGCGCCCCTTTCGTCCCTGGTTTCTGAAGTTCGTTGTCAACGAGGCGCTTAAGGTTTGCCGGCGCCGCCCCTGGAGCCCCCTGCCCGCTTCCGAGGCGATGCCTGCCGCCACCGGTGAAGGGCCGGAGGCCAGGGCCGAGGCGCGAGAGCAGCACCATCTGGTCCTTGATGCCCTGGGCACGCTGGACAGGAACCACCGGGCGCCTGTGGTTCTCTTTTACTTTGAAGGCCTGCCTGAAGTCGAGGTGGCGGAGGTCCTCGGGATTCGTCCCTCCACTGTTAAGTCACGCCTCCACACCGCCCGGCGTCGCCTGGCGGGAGAACTGGAGCAGAGGGGGATTCGCAGCTCATGACGGTTGAGCAACATAACGGAGGGCCCGCCTTGGAGCGGGTGCTGAGGGAGTCCCTGGAGGCGGAGGCACGGGCGAGTGCGTCGAGGGCGGAGCGTGGGGCGCAGCAGGCCTGGGACCGGGCTGGGCAGAGGTTGCCGCCGGAGGCAGCCGGCAGAAGCCGGGCCACCCGCGGTGTATCGCGGGACCCACTGCGTTGGGTCGGGCTGGCCCTTGCGGGGGCGGTAGCCGTGGCGGGGGTCGTCTTCTTCGGCTTCCGGCTCGGTTGGATACGGCCCGGCGCACCGGCGCCGTCTCCTTCCCCGTGGCCCGTTGCGACCAACCCCCGTCCAGGGGAGGCGAATGTTGGATACTACCCACCCGGCGTCGTTCTGGCTGATCCGCGCCTACCCCAGACTGGCGGCCCCCAGGCCAGCAGACCTGCACCCATGTTCCGTAACACGTTCAGGCCGACGTCCGACCCCTTCCCGCCCAAAGTCGGCCAGCAGGTGACGTTTGTTTCCCAGCCCGGATGGCAGGGCAAGAGGGTCTGGGTCTACGTCGCTCCCGCCAAGGAGCAGGAGACCATCATGTACGACAGACAGCTGCCGAAGAACGCCATTCTCATCGGCATCGCCGATATCGACCAGGCGGACGGCCGCTGGACCCTGTCCTGGACCATTCCGCACGAGGTCAGCCACGGAGATGCGTCGCTTTCCTTCGATGGCCCCGACTCCTGGTTCAACGTTGCGACGGTCACGGATACAGGGTATCTGGCTGGATCCGGACTGCCCATCGGTCCGGACCGCACCCTGGAGGTCAGCCCCGAGGACGTTGTGGTGGGCCAGGTGCTGACCATTCGCGGCTCGGGGTACCCGCCAGACGAAAGGGTCCGCCTGGACATCCTCCATGACCGGCCCGAACCCCAGGGTGGGACGGACCTGGAGGTAACCATCGGTTGGGTGCGGACGGACGCCGAGGGTAAGTTCACCTTCGACTACAAGGTACCGGCCCGTTTCAACTGGGCCTATGCCGACAACCGGAACATAATGCAGGACCACTGGCTGACCGCAGGCGCGCCGGGGACGTACAGCATCCTGGCGGTGGAGTATGAGGGCGACGCCAAGAGCGGCAGCTACACGCTGGAGAAGCGCGTAGGGGTTCGAGCGGCGAAGTGAGTGAAAAAAACGGAGCGACGGCCAGCATTATGGGCAGCGCTCCGTTTGGCACCTTGCCCGCATGTCCAACCGCCATACCCCGTCCCGTCTAGTAGTGGAAGCCCAGCATGTTGATGTACGCCAGGGACCAAGCAAAGGCCGCGGCAGATGCGGCCAAAATCGAGTACTGAATGCGTCCGGCAAGGGACCAGAATCCTCGCCGCCAAGCCATAATGGCAAAGATTACGACGGCCACGGTTAGCGCGGTGGTGACCAGAGGAATGGCCAGGGCAGACGTAAGCCATGGCGGCATTCCGTAGAGGGTTACAACATCACCGCCCTGGCTGTCGACGACCAGGATAGGGACCAGGAGAGCGGCAAACAGCACATTCAGCAAGCTCAGAGCGAGGGCGGCCATCCGGGCAATCCTGGCCAGACGGTCGGG
>CALMNP010000265.1 GCA_937868875.1 uncultured Bacillota bacterium
GTCTGGCCATTCCCCAGGTTTCCTTCTTTCGAGAGACGGCAGTGCCTGCAGGATGCCTATGTCGGGCCCCGCATCCTGCCCGCGCCCGCCAGAATGCGAAACGCCGATCCTCAGACGAGAATCGGCGCAGCCTCCATCAACGGCCCTCCAGAGCCACAAGGTTTCAGGTGTCTCCGCCATCTGAGGGCAAGCCTGAATTATGGTTGGCTTATATCACAGGGCAAGCAGGGAAGCAAGGGCAGCGCAAATGCCAATTGCGAATTTCGAACTGCGATCCGAAGGCGAATGCCCACCTCGGGGACGGGCCTAGTCGATGTAGACGCCGCCGTTCACATCCATCACTTCGCCGGTGATGTAGGAGGCATCGTCGGAGGACAGGAACAACACGGCAGCGGCGATATCGATTGGTTGGCCGAATCGCGCCAACGGGATCAACGACAGGGTTCTGGCCCCTGCCTCTCCGGTCGTTATGCCGGAGCTCATCCCCGACTGGATCACTCCCGGGCAGATGGCGTTGACCGTCACATACGGCGCGGCCTCCCTGGCGAGGCCATGCGTCAGGCCGAGGAGACCCGCTTTGGCAGCGGCGTAGCACGTCTTACTGACGGCCGGATAGGCACCGCCGTGCTTGGCCACCATCGACGAGATGTTCACGATCCTGCCCCACTCGTTGCGCATCATGTATGGCAGCACCGCCTGCGACCAGTTGAAGCCCCCCTTGAGGTGGATACCTATCGTGCGGTCCCAGTCTTCCTCCGTGAGGTCAAGGAAGCCCTTCGGCTGGGTAATGCCCGCGTTGTTGACCAGGATATCGATGCGCCCGGTCCGCCCGGCGACCTCGGTTGCAACCTCACGCGCGCGGCCATAGCTACTCACATCGGCCTGGAACATCATGGCTTGGATACCAGCAGCGGCTACCTCGGCCGCAACCTGCTCCATCGCCGGAAGGTTGATGTCGATCAGCACCGGTATGACCCCGCGCTTAGCAAAGGCCAGCGCTATGGCCCTGCCAAAAGCGCCCCCTCCCCCGGTGATCACCGCTACGCGACCTTGCAGACCGTATTGATTGCTCCCCTGCATTCGTCCTCTCCATTCTGCTGCCATGTGCATCCTATATGACGCAGCCTGCCGCCCCGGTGGCCCCCACGCAGCTCTCCGAGCTGGCCAAGTCGGCCCAGGACCACCTCAACCGCGCCCAAGGGCGGCTGAAGGCCGGCGACTGGGCCAGCCACGGCGACGAGCTGAGGAAGCTGGAGGAGGACCTCAAGGCGCTCAACAGCCAGGCGAGGTTGGTGAGGCAGACCGACTAGCCTTTCACCGCTCCTGCCGTCATGCCGGCCACGAAGTAGTCCACGAAGAACGAGTAGATCAGGGCCACCGGAATAGAGCCCAGGAGTCCGGCCGCCATGATCTCCCCCCACATGTGGGCGTCAGCCATGATGAGCTCCGCCTGCACTGCCACCGGCACCGTCTTCAGCGAGGCATCGGAGACCAGGGTCAAGGCGTATATGAACTCGTTCCAGGAGAGCGTGAAGGCGAAGATGAACACGGAAAGGATCCCCGGAATGGCGAGCGGCATCGCGATCCGCACCATAGCTCCTGTTTTGGTGCAACCGTCCACCAGGGCGCACTCCTCCATGTCCCTGGGTATGGCGCGGAAGTATCCGGTCAGCAGCCAGGTACCGAAGGGGGTCAGGAAGGTGGGGTAGACCAGGATGAGGGCCCAGATGGTGTCGGTCAACCCCAGGGCGCTCACCAACTGCATCATGGGGATGAAGAGCAGGGTGGGCGGCACCAGGTAGGTGACGAAGATGAGCCAGCCCAGTGTCGCCGCCCCGGGAAAGCGCAGCCTGGCCAGGGCGTAGCCCGCGGGGATGGAGACGGCTATCGAGATCAGAGTGGATCCCATGGTGATGATCAGGGTGTTCTTCAGCCAGGTGAGGTAGAGGGTCTTGTCGAACAGGTACCGGTAGTGGGCCAGGGTGGGCTGCAAGACGGTGAAGGGGCTGGCCTGCTTGTTGTACAGCTCCTGGATGGGCTTCAGCGAGGTGACCAGCATCCAGTAGAAGGGGAAAAGCATCACCAGCGCTATGAAGACGACGGGGAGGTAGACGGTGAGGGTGCGCCCCCCGACCCGTCGTATCGTGAAACCCCTTAGCACGTCTACCCCCTCCTCAGCGCCAGCAGGGTCAGCAGGATGACAACGGCCAGCACGGGGAACATGGTCAGGGAGACAGCGGCCCCGCCACCCAGGTTGCCCGCGTAGATGCCCACCCAGTAAGCCAAGGTGCCGAGGACGTTGCTGGAGTTGGCCGGTCCCCCCCTGGTCAGCACGTAAATCAGTTGGAAGTCGGCGAAGGTGAGGATGATGGACAGCAGCATCACCACCGTGGTCACCGGTATCAAGAGGGGGAAGGTGATGTGCCAGAACTTCTGCCAGGAGCCGGCCCCGTCGATCCTGGCGGCCTCGTACAGCTCCTCCGGAATGGTCTGCATGCCGGCCAGGAAGCAGACCCCGAAGAAGGGCGTGCCTCGCCAAATGTTCACGATGATCAGCGAGATCATGGGCCAGTGGCGTTCCCCCAGCCACATCGGCCCCTCGATGCCCACCCGCTTCAGGACGTAGTTGAAAACGCTGAAGGTGGAGTCGAACATCCAGAGCCAGGCCAGGGTGCTCAGCACCGTGGGTATGATCCAGGGCAGCAGCACAGCCGCCTGGACGAACCGCTTGAGGGGGTATCGCTGGTTCAGCGCCGCGGCCATCCCCAGCCCGAAGATGAACTTGAAGACGCAGGCTACGATGGTGTACTCAAAGGTGTTGGCGAGTGTCTTCTGGAAGATGTCGTCTCGGAACTGCTGGACGAAGTTCTGCAGGCCGACGAAGCTACCGGCCCTACCCACGTAGCTATCGGAGAGGGCCAGCCAGATGCCGTAGACGAAGGGGTAAGCCACGAAGAGGAGCAGGCCCGCCAGCGCGGGAACCATCAGAGCCGGCCCCAGGAACCTGTCCTGCTCGAGCAGGCCCGCTACGGCGCGCAGCCCGGCCCTGGGAAGGGCCGCTACTCCCTCGCCTGCCGCCGCCTTTAGCAGTGG
>CALMNP010000266.1 GCA_937868875.1 uncultured Bacillota bacterium
CGTCAATAAGGACTGTAAAATGTCAGCTTCCCCATCACGTCTCCCGCGATCCGTCATCATCACCAGGCTTCGGGCCGCCGGCTGTGTTTTTGCTGAGGACGAGGCGCAATTGCTCATTTCTGCGGCACGGACGGCGGCCGACCTCGCCACCATGGTGGACCGGCGTACCACCGGCCTGCCCTTGGAACACATCCTCGGCTGGGCGGAGTTCTGCGGGCTCCGGATAGCGGTGGACCCGGGAGTCTTCGTACCCCGTCGCCGCACCGAGTTCCTCGTCCGCCAGGCCGTCGCACTTTCCCGGCCAGGAGCTGTCGTCGTTGACCTGTGCTGCGGCTCGGGCGCAGTGGGCGCCGCACTGGCCTCCGCCGTTCCGCTGGTCGAGTTGTACGCCGCCGACATCGATCCCGCCGCGGTCCGGTGTGCCCGTCGCAACCTCTCCGTCAGGGGCGGTCGGGTGTTCGAAGGTGACCTGTTCGAGCCGCTTCCCGCTATGCTGCGAGGCCGCGTCGACGTCCTGGTCGCCAACGCACCCTATGTGCCCTCCGAGGCGATCGAGATGATGCCCCCGGAGGCCCGCATCTACGAAGCTCGGGCGGCACTTGACGGTGGCGGGGACGGGCTGGACGTTCAGCGGCGAGTGGCCGCCGCTGCGCCATTATGGCTGGCGCCAGGGGGTTCCCTGCTGGTCGAGGCGAGCGAGCGTCAAGCGCCGCAGAGTGCCGACATTTTCGCTCGCAGCGGGCTGACCCCGCGGGTGGCCAGTTTCGACGAGCTGGATGCCACCGTCGTCATCGGAACCAAGCCCGCATGAGGCACAACTAGGCCTGGCTCGGTCACGTGCAGCGGACTCGGGCCTTTGATAGCAAGAAGACCAGGGTGTTCAATCGCCCTGGTCTTGCGTATCCATGCGGTCATATTCACTCCGAGCGACTCTGCATGGGCTAGTTCTTACTCCAGCACCCATACCTGGCGGGGCTGGATGCCGAACAGGGCGACCTCATGTGCGTTCTCCGAGTAAAGATCGATGCGGTGGCCCTTGATGGCGGAGCCGGTGTCCACAGCCAGCGCGTACCCGTAGCCCTCCACATAGAGGACACTTCCCAGGGGGATGACCCTCGGGTCCACGGCCACGACGCCACGCCGCACATGGATGCCTGAATAGGTGATGTCGCTGAGCCAGGGCTCACCGGCACCGTACTCCGTGGCGCGCATGGACAGCACCGTGGAGGCACGGAGTTCCCGGCCCTTGACCGGGGCCAAAGTAGGTTCGGTTGGTCTTCCACTGTCCCTGGCAACTGCTGATGGGCCAGAGGATGATTCCGGGGGCAGGAGGATACGGGCCACCAGGGCTGCAGCCTCGGCCCGGGAGAGGGGGGCGTCGGGCTGGAACAGAGCCCCGGGCGCACCCTGAATGACACCGCCCCGGACAGCCGCCGCCACATAGGGCCGGTATCCCTCGCCAATAGCCGCGCTATCGCCGAAGGGCAGGTTGTCGACGGCCTGTTCGATGTCACGGGAACGGGCCTGCCACTCCCGCCCGCTTACCCTGAGGGCGGCCAAAACGGCTTCCTGGCGCGACACGGGGCAGTCGGGGCTGAAGTTGCCGCTCTTGTCGACGTCAAAAAGGGCCAGCCGATATGCTGTTTCAGCGACTTCGGCCAGCGGATCCATGGAGCTGACATCGGGAAACGGCGCCTGGTGCGTCGGGGCAGGGGAGATATGGCGCGAAAGCAGCAGCCAGCGGGACAGTTCACCTCGCGTGATGGGCTCGGCCGGACGGAAGTCGCCGGACGCATCAGGGAGGACAATACCCACAGAAGCCAGTCTGGAGACGGCTCCTGCAGCCCAATGGGCAACAGGCACGTCGCGAAAGCCCGTGGACGGCTCAGCGGCCACACGCAGACGCGGCAAGGCGAACAGCCCCGCTCCGAGGGCTGCAACGGCCATAAAGCCGGCAGCAACGCGGAATCTTCTCAATGAAATCACCTCGGGGGGCAAATGGGTGCCTAAGCCAATTCGCCGCCCTGGTCCAATTTCCTTCTTTTACCACCATATTATGGGTGGCCTTACCGGATTTCCCGAGTATGCAAAAAACCGGCCGGGATTCAAGAAATAGGAAACCTGGCCGGTTCATTATTTCTATCTGGACGTTCCGCTCGTGCTCAGTACGATGTTGCCGTTGGTGGTTTGAAGCTTGAGCAGATGCTCTCCCTTGCCCAATACACCGCCCCCGCTGGCCTGGTTCACGTCCCGGCTGACGGTCGCCCAATTGGGCAGCATCAGGTTGCCGGACCTGGTGATCGCCGTGACTTGCAGCGACGAATCCTTTGGCAGTGTCACATCAATGTTGCCGAAGCGGCTGGTCAGATTCCAGTCGCCGGTGACGGGCTGAGAGCTCATTACGTCCACATTGCCCTGGCTGACGGCCGCGTCCACGGGCCCCGCAATGTCAATCAATCGTATGCTGCCGAATTCGTTGCGGACATTCACCTTTCCGTCCACCTGCTCCGCCGTCACCTGCCCGTTCCTGGCATCGACGGCCAGGTTGCCTGAGAGGTCCCGGACGCTGATGCTGCCGAAGGAGGAGTCGATGCGAACGTCTCCCTTTATGGCGCTGGCCTCGATGCCGCCGTTGCGGACAGTCAAGGCCGAGACGGTCATGCCGTGGACGTCCAGTGAGCCAAAGGCCACATCGGCGGAGGTGACCAGGGTGCGGGGCACCGTAATCTCATAGCTGATGCTGGTCCGGCCGTTGCGGCCCGTTCCGACGGGAGGAAGATCGGACTCCAGGCGCAGCTCCGGGCTGCCAGCCAGGGTGATCTGAACATCCCGTGCCAGTGCCTCGGACTCTTCCTTCGTCGACCCCCAAGTGTGAACCGTGGCGATCACCTGGACCTTGTCCGAGTCCGTGCCTTCGATCCGCACGCTGCCGAGTCGGCTGGTGACAAGGAACCGCTCAACGCCTTTCAGGTCCGTGGCCTCGCGCCTCACCTGCGTCTGGTATTCGTAGGGGTGCCAGAGGCCGATAAGGTTGCGCGCGTCCAGCAGGCCGGCTGGGATGGCCGTATAGGCCATGCCCGCCAGAAGAATGAAAATGGAAAGAAACAGCGAAAGACCATCCAGGCGGATCACTGGGGGATCTTCCTGACCCTGAATCAGCTGTTGGCGCACCAGGAACTCAATGCCGAGCAACAGAGGCAGCAACGGCCACAGGCGCCATAGCTCGCCCCAGACGGGTACGTTGCCAAAGTTGTGAGCCAGCAGGGCGACGCCCACACCCAACAGGGTGACTCCAAGGGTGAAGCTGCCGACCCGTATGGGTCGCTTCTGCACGATCATCCGCTCCCTTCTCCTCCAGATTAGACGCAGCACGTGGCCCAAACCCTTCAGACGCCTGACGGGCGGAAAGCGAGTGGAACCAATTGGAGGGTGTCCAGTTGGAGGACATCGGGCCGGACCATCAGCACATTGACTTCATCTATTTCGCCGACGTGGCCCCGGGCGCGGACCCCACTCCCCATGGCAACGGAGAAGGTGACGCCGTGGGCTGGTACACCCTTTGCGAATTGCAGGCCCTGGGCGCAACGGAGGAGGTGCTGGGCTGGGGCCGACTGGCCCTGGACCGTAAAAGCGCCGCCAGTACAGGAGAATAGCGGCAAGGCGTCGAAAACGAGCACAGGGGGAGTGCCGTGAGGAGCCAGGACAGCGCACCGATTGCAGCGGCCCTGCAGGCGTACCGGGAGGAAGGCGTGCTTCGCCTTCATATGCCGGGGCACAAGGGCCGGCCCCTCTCGCTCCCCGACCTCGCTTCCCTGGATGCCACCGAGGTCCCGGGGCTGGATGACCTGCACGACGCGTCGGGGCCCATCGCTGAAGCCCAGAGGCTCTGCGCGGACCTGTACGGCGCCCGCGAGAGCTTCTTTCTTGTCGGGGGCAGCACCGCCGGCATTGTTGCCCTGGTTCTGGCCAACAGCGAACCGGGCCGGCCCGTCATCGTGCCCCGGCACGCCCACCGCTCGATCCTCAGCGGCCTGGTTCTGAGCGGGGCCCGTCCGGTCTGGGTGGAACCGCTCTATGACCCGGCGACCGACCTGGTGCTGGGAGTGCCGGCGGACCGCTACCGCCAGGCCCTTGAGGAGGAGCCCGGGGCCACGGCGGTCTGGGCCGTTGCCCCGACTTACCAGGGGGTGGCCCCCGACCTGACGGCTGTGGCCGCCCTGGTGGAGGCCAGGGGCCTGCCGCTTCTGGTGGACGAAGCCCATGGGGCGCACTTCCCCTTTGACGATCGCCTGCCCCGTCCCGCCCTGGCTCAGGGGGCGGCCGCCGTGGTGCAGAGTGCCCATAAGACCCTGGCCGCGTTAACGCAGACTGCCTGGCTCCATATCGGTTCAGACCACGTCGACCGGGAGCGGCTCCGCGGTGCCCTGCGGCTGGTCCAATCCTCCAGCCCCTCGTACGTGCTGATGGCGTCTCTGGACCTGGCGCGCCAGCATCTGGCAGGGGAGGGGAAGACACTCCTCGCCCGGGCTGTCGATACGGCACTGAACCTCAGGGCGGCGCTGAGCGGCCACGGCAGCGCGCCGTGGCTCGCTGTGCCGGCACCGGTGGGCGAGATCGCCATCCAACTGGACCCGACCAAGCTGTGGCTTGACGTTGGGACCCTGGGACTGACCGGTCCTGAGGCGGACAGGCGGCTCCGGAGGCTTGGCGTACAGGTGGAAATGGCCGGGCCGCGGCATCTCCTGGCCATGCTTACCCTGGCGGACGGCGAGGGCGAGGCGCTCCGGCTGCTGACCGCGCTGAAGGACCTGTCGCGGTCCGCGGCTGCCGATCATTCGTCCGCCCCTGTCCAGCGCAAGAATGGCGGAGCCGGACTCTGGCTGGCAGGGGAGTCGGCCGTTCGGCCCCAGCCGGAACTTACGCCGCGGGAGGCACTGTTCCAGCGCCACCAGTCGGTCAGCCTGGAAGCCGCCGCAGGGCGGGTGGCGGCGGAGAGCCTTGTGCCCTATCCGCCCGGCGTCCCACTGGTGATGCCTGGCGAGCGTCTGACGGAAGACGTCCTGGCGTGGGTCCGAGAGGCCCTGGAGGCCGGCGTCCGATTCCAGGGGGCGGCGGACCCAAGCCTGCAGCGCATTTTGGTACTAGCCTAGGAGGGGTCCCATGCGGGGCCGGTTCATCACCTTTGAGGGCGTGGACGGGTCGGGCAAGACCACCCAGATTCGGCTTCTGCGCCAGTTCCTGGACGAACTGGGGGTGCCCTACGTATTCTCCCGCGAGCCCGGCGGGACGCCCATGGGCGAGCAGGTGAGGCGCATTCTGCTGGACCCTGCCCATCGGGACATGGGCATCGAGACGGAAGCCCTGCTGTATGCAGCCTCACGGGCGCAACTCAGCCGGCAGGTACTGCACCCCGCGCTCAATGCCGGCCAGACTGTCCTGTGTGATCGGTTCGTCGACTCCAGCCTGGCCTATCAAGCCTTCGGCGGCGGCCTGGACCTGGACTTCGTCCGCACCATCAACGACAGGGCCACGGGCAGCCTTCAGCCGGACCTGACCATTCTCTTCGACATGCCCCCCAGCGACGCGGCGCAGAGGCGCCGCCGGGGCACGGAGGACCGAATGGAGCGCAAGGACCTGGCCTTTCACGACCGCGTCCGGGACGGGTACCTGACGCTGGCGCGCCAGGAACCGGACCGTATACGGATCGTCGACGCCTCGGGCAGCGTGGAGCAGGTGCAGCGCGTGGTGCGTAAGCTGGTAGCTCAAGCCCTGGGGCTGACAGAAGCCGGTCTCTAATCGGTGGTTTGGGTAAGACGTTGAGCCGGAGCGCTGAACGTGAGACGATACCAATAGGAGGTGTGCTGGGTGAAGCTCATCGTAGCGGTTGTGCAGGACAAGGACGCGGGCCGTCTGGTGGAGGCACTGGTGCAGTCCGGGCACAGAGCCACCAAGCTGGCCAGTACCGGGGGCTTCCTGAAGGAAGGGAACACCACCCTGTTGGTCGGCGCGGAGGACAGTCAGACCGATGAGGTGCTGGGCGTCATCAAGCGGGTCTGCCGCTCACGGGAGCAGTTGGTGACGCCGCTCTCGCCCGTGGGCGGGCCGGTGGACTCGTACGTGCCCTACCCGGTGGAGGTCCTGGTGGGAGGAGCCACCGTCTTCCTGCTGAACGTCGAGAGGTTTGAGAAGTACTAGAGGTCGATAGGATGCAAAAGGGACCCCGGGACCTGCTCCGAAGTGCCGTGAGCGGGGGGCGCGCGGTACATGCCTACCTCCTGACCAGCACCGACCCTGCGGCAGGGCGGGCCACTGCCCTGTACCTGGCGCAGGCTCTGGTCTGTGAGAAGAGGCCGGAAGGGCCGTGTGGTACGTGCCTTGCCTGCCAGAAAGCGGCGGCGGGGAATCACCCGGACGTCTACTGGGCCGCCCCTGACGGCGCCAGCCTGAAGCTGCAGCAGGTTCACAACCTGCAGAACCAGGCCTGGCTTCGCCCCACGGAGGCCATCGGCAAGGTCTTTGTCCTCGAGCAGGCCGACACCATGACCATCGAGGCGGCCAACAGCCTCCTGCGCATCTTGGAGGACCCTCCGGGAAGCGCCACCTTCGTCCTGCTGACGGCGCAGCCGCAGCAGATGCTGCCCACCATCCTGTCGCGTTGTCAGCGCCTGGATTTGGCCGCCGGTGACCTTCAGCCGACGAACGAGCGGCGGCAGGAAGCGCGGGGCTTGATTGCTGCGCTGCCCGATATGGACGAGCTTCAGATTCTGGATTTAGCGGAATCCTGGGACAAAGAGCGAGATACCCTAAGCGAGAGGGTGCGGTCCCTCGCCGCCTGTTATCGTGACCTGCTGGTACTGGGGCAGACCGGCGACCCGTCGCTTCTCGGCTCTCCCGACGACCTGGACTGGCTGCGCCGGCAGGTCTTGGAGCGGTCGTCGGCCGGGCTGGTTGCGTCGGCCGAGGCCTGCGAGGCCTGTCTGCGGCAGTTGGAGCGGAACGCCAGTCCACGGCTGGCCGTGGAAGTACTCCTCTTTCGGTTGCGAGTTTCTTAAAGTATCGCCTATAATGAAAATCAGGCCGGTTTGATAGAAATTCCGTGCCAGGGGGGTGGCTCTTTGCCGGTCGTTGTCGGGATCCGGTTCAAGAAGGTCGGAAAGATCTACTACTTCGACCCCGGTGAGCTTGCGCTCGCGGCTGGCGGGGAAGCCATCGTGGAGACGGCCCGGGGCCTGGAATACGGCTCAGTGGTGGTAGGACCCAAGCAAGTGTCGGAGGAGGAGCTTGTTCAGCCCATCAAGCGCGTTCTGCGCCCGGCGACCGAGCAGGATCGGCAGCGTGTGGCCGAGAACAAGCGCCGGCAGAAGGAAGCCTTCGACACCTGTTTGAAGAAGATTGCCGCTCATCAGCTGGACATGTACCTGGTGGACGTGGAATACACCTTTGATTGCAGCAAGGTGGTCTTTTACTTCACAGCGGAGGGTCGCGTCGACTTCCGCGAGCTGGTCAAGGACCTGGCCTCCGTTTTCCGCACCCGCATCGAGCTGCGTCAGATCGGTGTGCGTGACGAGGCCAAGATTCTGGGCGGGCTTGGCCCCTGCGGCCGTCCCACCTGCTGCTCCACGTTCCTGGGCGACTTCGCCCCGGTCTCCATCCGCATGGCCAAGGACCAGAATCTGTCTCTGAATCCCACCAAGATCTCGGGCCTTTGCGGGCGTCTCATGTGCTGCCTGCGTTACGAGAACGATGTATACGAGGAAGCCAAAGCAGTCCTGCCGGACCTCGGCCAGCGCGTCCTCACGTTGGACGGCGAGGGCCGCGTCATCGGGCAGAACGCCCTCAAGAGCGCGGCCACCGTGGAGCTCATGGACCGCACGGTCAGGGAGTACCGGGCCGACGACGTCGCGCCGCTGCTGATCTAGCGCGGTGCGGGCGAGAACCATACGACAGAGCAGCCCGCGGGAGACCGCGGGCTTTTTTGCGGAGCGCCGGGCGCCGGAACGGAGGGTAACCATTGCCCCATTGGGTCTACATAGTCCGGTGTCGGGACGGTACCCTGTACACGGGCTACGCCACGGACGTTGAACGCCGGGTGCGCGAGCACAACGGCGAAGCAAGCGGCGGTGCGCGCTACACGCGTGGCCGCGGGCCGGTTGCGCTGATCTATCGAGAGGAGTGCGTCACCATGGGCGACGCCTTGCGTCGGGAGCGAGCCATCAAGCGTCTGCCGCGGGCAGCCAAAGAGAACCTGGCCACGGCGGGCGCGGCCGGGGCAGATCAGGCCGTGGCGCAGCAGGCTCAGGCAGGTTCGGAGCCGGGCCGCCTGGTGGTCTGCGCCACGCCCATCGGCAACCTGGGCGACATCACGCTGCGCGTGTTGGAGGCCCTGCGCCAGTCGGACCTGGTGGCGGCCGAGGACACGCGACGGACGCGTAAACTCCTCACCCACTATGAGATTTCCGCCCACCTCACCAGCTACCACCAACACAACCGGCGGAGCAAGGGCACCGTTCTTCTCGACGAACTGCGGCAGGGAAAGACAGTGGCTCTCGTTTCCGACGCTGGGCTGCCGGGCGTCTCCGACCCCGGGGAGGACATCATCGCCGCCGCCCTCAACGAGGGCATCAGAGTGGAGGTGCTTCCCGGCCCGTCCGCCGCCCTTACGGCTCTGGTCGGGTCCGGCCTTCCCACCAGCCGCTTTGCCTTTGAGGGATTCCTGCCCCGGGCCGGGACGGAGCGGCGCCGGCGCCTGTCCGAGCTGGCCGGCGAACGGCGCACCCTCATCTTCTATGAAGCGCCCCACCGCCTGCAGGAGACGCTCCGCGATCTGCTGGAGGCCCTGGGCGATCGCCGGGCGGCGGCAGCCCGGGAACTAACGAAGCGCTTTGAAGAGGTGCGCCGGGCTCCCTTGAGTGAGCTGCTCCGCCACTACGAGGAGCAGGAGCCGCGAGGCGAGTTCACCCTGGTGGTGGAAGGCGGCGATCCGCCGGCGACTGCGGCCGAGTCCGACGCCGCCGCCCTGCCGGCCTCCGCCCCAGACGTCTCCCCCCGGGGCCTGGCGGAGAGGGTGCAAGCCCTGGAGTCCGCCGGGAAGGGCCGCAAGGAGGCCCTGAAGCAGGTGGCGCAGGAGACTGGTCTGTCGCGCCGCGAGGTATACCAGGCCCTCCTGGAGAAATCTTGAGGCAAACACAAAGACAACGCCCCCGGGGTCGGCGTGTCTGACCCCGGGGGCGTTGCCTCTTTCCTCTTCCGTGAGTCCTTTCGGACCGCTGCCTAGACCGCGTGAGACATGGCGTCCAGGCAATCCCGGCAAACATTCTTGCCGCGGAAGTTCTGCACCTCGTGTGCATTACCGCAGAAGACGCAGGCCGGTTCATACTTGCGCAGGATGATCTTCTCTCCATCTACGTAGATCTCAAGGGAGTCCTTCTCCTCGATATCCAACGTCCGCCGCAATTCGATGGGGATGACTACCCGCCCCAGCTCGTCCACCTTACGGACGATGCCTGTGGACTTCATCATTTTGAAAATCCCCTCCTTCTAAGACAGATTTCGACAAACTTCTCCGGGTGAGTAAATCATACCAGCCATGGTAGAATCAGTCAAGAGCAAAGTCTGCGCGAAACATCGCGGCTTTTGGGGAATTTCGGGCACCTTTGGCCCAAGAGACGGGGCTCCTTGACTCCCAGGGGAGGGCCGGTTAGAATTAGAAACACATATTGGCAGGCCATGACGGGAAAGAGTAGCGTCCTGAGGGCACCCTAGAGAGCCGGGTCAGGTGAAAGCCGGCGTGCTGGAGGGCGTGAACATGGTCCCGGAGCCGCCAGGTCGAAGCCCAAAGGGGTGCGTAGGCCGGCCGGGAGGCGCCCGATACAGCGCTGGCGGAATGGCGGAGCACCCGGAAGCTATCGGGGCGGCTCCAAGTTCCGGACCGAGGCGCCGCCTGGCGGCGCGAAGCAGGGTGGTACCGCGAGCAATCCTCGCCCCTCACGGGGCGAGGATTTTTGTTTGCACCCTGGCCCGCTTTGCAACCCGCATACGAACGGAGGGATCCCCATGGCCGACAATCGCGAAAGGTTCTACATTACCACGCCCATTTACTACCCCAGCGCCAACCTGCACATCGGACACAGCTATACCACGGTGGCAGCCGACGCCCTCGCCCGGTACCACCGATTCCGCGGCCACGATACATGGTTTCTGACCGGCACCGACGAGCATGGCCTAAAGATCGAGCGGAAGGCGGCATCCGTTGACAAGACGCCGCAGGACTACGTGGACGGGATCGTGGCCGGCATTCAGCGGCTCTGGTCCGCCCTGCGCATCTCCTACGACGACTTCATCCGCACCACCGAGCCGCGCCACGAGCGGGTTGTTCAACAAATCTTCCAGCAGTTGTTCAACCAGGGAGATATTTACAAAGCGGAGTACGAGGGTTGGTACTGCGTCGGCTGCGAGGCCTTCTACACCGAGACGCAGGTCAAGGAGTGGCCGGATAAGAAGTGTCCTGACCACGACAAGCCGGTGGAGTGGGTCAAGGAGGAGAGCTACTTCTTCCGGCTCTCCAAGTATGCTGGTCGGCTTTTGGCCCACATCGAGGCCAACCCGGACTTCATCCAGCCCCCCAGCCGCCGCAACGAAATCGTCAGCTTCATCAAGCAGGGCCTGGAGGACCTGTGCGTCTCCCGCACAACGTTTACCTGGGGCATCCCGGTGCCCTTTGATCCGAAGCATGTCATCTACGTGTGGGTAGATGCTCTGTCCAACTACATCACGGCCATCGGCTACGACCAGAATGGCGAGGGTGAGCACGGTCCCCTCTGGGAGCGGTTCTGGCCCGCGGACGTACACCTCATCGGGAAGGACATCCTCCGCTTCCATGCCATCATCTGGCCCATTCTGCTCATGGCCCTGAACCTCCCCCTGCCGAAGAAGGTCTTTGGCCACGGCTGGGTGCTCCTCCAGTCAGGGAAGATGAGCAAGACGCGCGGCAACGTGGTCGATCCTCTGGAACTGGTGGCCAAGTACGGCGTGGACCCCATCCGATACTACCTGCTGCGCGAGGTGCCCTTCGGCCAGGATGGAGTCTATTCGGAGGAGGCCCTGGTGCTTCGCACCAACGTTGACCTGGCCAACGACCTCGGCAACCTGCTGTCCCGCACCACCCAGATGGTCGACAAGTTTGCCGGCGGCGAGGTCCCCGCCCTGCCGGCCGCCGATGACGATGGCATCCTCAGGGACCTGGCGGGCGAGGTAGTGGCGGAGTACGAGGCGGCGCTGGACCGACTGGACCTGCCCAACGCTCTGGCGGCGATCTGGCGCCTGGTCAACCGGGCCAACAAGTACATTGACGAGACCGCCCCCTGGAACCTGGCCAAGGCCCCGGCCGGCGATTCCGGCCGCAACCGGCTGGCGGCCGTCCTCTACAACCTGGTCGAGAGCCTGCGCCTCTCCGCGGTCCTGCTGGTGCCCTTCCTGGTGGAGACACCGGGGCGCATCTGGGCCCAATTGGGCCTGCCGGGCGAGGTCCGCAGCTCTGACTACGGCGCCGCAGTGGGCTGGGGCGGAACCCCGGCCGGCACGCGCATCGCCCGCGGTCAGCCCCTGTTTCCTCGCATCGACCTCAAGGCCGGCGAGGCGGCTGCTGCCTCAGAGCCGGCGCCGGCGCCGACTCCGGCGC
>CALMNP010000267.1 GCA_937868875.1 uncultured Bacillota bacterium
CGGTCCACCCGGTCGTCGTGGAGGATGACCAGGCGCCCGTCACGGGTGCGCTGGATGTCCGTCTCGATCATATCGACGCCGAGCCGGAGGGCCTCCGCAAAGGAGGCCAGGGTGTTCTCGGGGCAGACCTGGGCCACGCCGCGGTGGCCGATGGCGAGCGTCATGAGGGGTCCCCTTTCCGGGTTGGGATGCGGCCGGCCCCAGGCGCGGGCTGCCGCAGCCGGCGGTTCAGTCGGCGCTGACTGCCTGAGCCGCGACGGCGGCGGTCCGGGCCTCGCCGCGGCGCACCTGGGTCATGGCCAGGAACGCCAGGACGAAGAACAGCGAGGACCAGTAGAACATGGTGCCGTAGCCGAAGCGGTCCATCAGGTAGCCGAAGAGGGGCGGGCCGGCGATGGCCGCCAGGGAGGAGAAGACGTAGTAGAGGCTGGTGTAGGCGCCGGTGTTGTCGACACCGGCCATGTCCGCCACCATGGGGTAGGAGTTGATGTTGATCATGGCCCAGAAGAGTCCGGCCAGCAGGAACAGGACCCGAACGATCATGAGGCTGCGGGCCGAGGCCAGGGCGGCGAACAGCACCGTCAGCACCACGATGCCGGTGAGGATGCTGCGCTTTCGGCCGATGCGCGCGGCAATGAAGCCGGCGGGCAGGGCGAAGAGCAGGAACGTGGCGGAGATGAAGCCCAAGGTCAGGGCGCCGTCCGCCTCGTCGATGCCCAGCACGCTGATGCCGTACTTGGTAAACAGGGCCTCGACGCCGCCGTAGCCGACGAACCAGAAGAAGATGGCCAGTAGCAGGAAGAGGGCGCTCTTCTCGCGGCCCTGCAGCACCTCCCGCGTGGCCTCGATCAGGCTGAACCCTTCGTTGGCCTTGCCTTCGGCCTCGCGTGGCTCCTTGATGGTCCGCACCAGAATCAGCGGCACGATGATCAGGAAGGCCGAGGCGACGGCATAGGGCCAGAAGTGGGCCACCTTGTAGAGGCGCGACAGGCCGAAGGCGCCGATGATGTAGCCGACGCCGCCCATCAGATTGATGATGCCGTTGGCCTGGCTGCGCAGGGGCGACGGGGTCACGTCCGGCATCAGAGCGATGGTGGGCGAGCGGAACGAGGCCATGAAGATGTTGACCAGGACGGAGGTCAGCAGCAGCGGCACCAGGGCGCCGGTGGTGAAGGGGATGAGGATGAAGAAGAGCGCCGCCAGGGGCATGCTTACGAGCAGGTAGGGCAGGCGCCGGCCGAATCGGGTCCAGGTCCGGTCGGACAGAGAACCCACGACGGGCTGCAGGGTCAGGGCCAGGATGTTGTCGATGGTCATCAGGAACCCGACCATGGCCGTGCTGGCGACGAACTTGCTGTAGAACACCGGCATGTAGGCGTTGTAGATCTGCCAGACGACGGAAATCGTGAAGAAGCCGAGGCCCAGGGTAAACGTCTTCCCATAGTTCAGGCGCAAGGTTTCCCCTCCCGTGGCCGACTGGGCGGCCCGCTTTCCTGCCCTACGTGCTTTCGCGCCGGGCGGCGACAACTCCTCTGTTACAGCCCAGGGGCATCCTCTGTTGCGATATCTTAACGAATCCCGACCTGCTCCTTTAACATTCCAGTCCTATCCTGAGGATGAGAAAAAAAGATGAGCAGGAGGGCTCAAAGTAATGTCACGCAAGATGATCGTTCTGGATCTGGACGGCACGGTAATCAACAGCCAGGGGCGGGTGAGCGCCCGCACGCGGGAGGCCGTTCAGGCCGCCCGGGACGCCGGCCACCTGGTGCTGGCCGCCACGGGGCGCCGGCTCCGGTCGGCCCTGCCGTACCTGCAGCAACTGGGAATCGAAGGTCCGAGCAGTTTCCTCAACGGCGCCCTGACGGTGGACCTCTCCACCTGGCGCACCCTGAACCTGGAGCCCCTGGGCGAGACCGGCGCCGCAGCCGCCGCCGACCTCATGGAGCTGGGCTACGCCCCGCTTACCAACCGTCATGCTCTGAAGGGGCCCGACATTCTGTACACCCAAATGCCCCAGCACGTTCCCGCCTGGCTGGAGAATGAGGCCGGGCGCGGCGCCTTGGGCTTCGTCGACGACCTGCTGCAGGCCGCGGCCGTCTCCTTGAAGCTGGTGACCATCGTGCCCGAGGATGAGCTTTCTGACCTGGCTGAGGCCTTCAACGGCCACGCCCGGGCTATGGCCACGCCCTTTGGCGACGGCTACGGCGAACTGGAGGTCTGGCGGCCGGACGTGTCCAAGGCCACGGCGGTGCAGCGGCTGGCGGCCCAGGCGGGCATCGATCGCAGGGACGTGGTGGCCTTCGGCGACAACGTCAACGACGTGGAGCTTCTGTCCTGGGCCGGCCTGGGGGTCGCCCTGGGCAACGCGGTTCCGGAGGCCCTGACGGCTGCCCGTCTGGTTACTTCCACCTGTGACGAAGACGGCGTTGCCGCCACCCTGGAGTCGCTGGTCAGCCCCCTCCGCCTGGTGGGCTGAGGTCCCGGCGCAGAGGAGAAAGGCCAGGACGAGTCGAAAGCAATATACTGGAAGCACCCAAGGTAAGGGGGCTGGTTTCATGCCCGTTGCCCAGGTCCAATCCAGACCATCCAGTACCCGCATGTGACGGCCGCACCATTGTTGTGCGGCCGTCTGTCTTTCCACCAACAGGGAGGCGAGCCGTTGAAGAAGACCTTTGTCCTGGACACCAGCGTTCTGCTGCATGACCCGCAGGCTCTCTACGCGTTTGCTGATAACGACCTGGTGGTTCCGGCGGTGGTCTTGGAGGAACTGGACCGGCACAAAGGGCGCCCCGACGAGGTGGGGCGCAACGCCCGCGCGGCGGCCCGCATCCTCGACGGTCTCCGGCGCGAAGGCCGCCTGGACGAGGGCGTCCTGCTCCCCGAGGGCGGGCTTCTGACCATTGAGCTCAACCACAAGTCCCTGGAGGCCGTGGCTTCCCACTTTCCGACCGTCAACAACGACAACCGCATTCTGGCTGTGGCCCTCAACCTGACCCTGGAGGCCGGCCAACCCGCCTCCGGCGGTAAGCCCCGGGTGATTCTGGTCAGCCGTGATGCCGTCCTTCGGGTGAAGGCGGACGCGGTGGGCGTGTCGGCCGAGGACTACCGCAACGACAAGGTGCCCGAGCAGACCGATGGTTTCCGGGGCTGGTCGGAACGGGATGTGCCCGGTGACCAGATCGACGAATTCTATGCCACCGGCCGCCTGAGCGTCCCCGACTGGGGCCTCCGGCCCAACGAGTTCGTCATCCTGCGCGAGCACACCGGGATCAACAAGTCGGCCGTGGCGCGGTACGATGCACGATTCGGAGAACTGCGGCCCCTGGTCTTCCGTGAGCAGTCCGTCTGGGGCATCCACGGGCGCAACGTCCAACAGAAGATGGCCCTGGAACTCCTCATGAACGACGAGGTGCAGCTGGTCACCCTGGAGGGGCGGGCGGGCACCGGCAAGACCCTCCTGGCCCTGGCCGCGGGCCTGATGAAGATGGAGGAGGAGCGCCGCTACAGCCGCCTCCTGGTCACCCGGCCCGTGGTGCCCGTGGGCAAGGACATCGGGTTCCTGCCCGGTGACAAGGGAGAGAAGCTGCGCCCCTGGATGCAGCCCATCTTTGACAACCTGGAGTTCCTGTTCGGGACCTCCGGCAAGCGGGATCTTTCGGTGGATCAGATCCTCGCCGGCATGCGTGAGGTGCAGGTGGAGGCCCTCAGCTACATCCGCGGCCGCACCCTGCCGGGCCAGTTCATCATCGTGGACGAGGTCCAGAACATGACCCGCCACGAGGTGAAGACCCTGGTCACCCGCGCCGGCGAGGGCAGCAAGGTGGTCCTGGTGGGCGATCCGGAGCAGATCGACCACCCCTACCTGGACAGCACCAGCAACGGCCTGGTCTATCTGCGGGAGAAGTTCCAGAACTCTCCCCTGGCCGGGCACGTAACCCTGGTGAAGGGCGAGCGCTCGGAGCTGGCGCAGTTGGCGGCGGATCTGTTGTAGGGCGGCCGGGGGCGGCATAGTGCATGTGGCGGGTGCCTGCAGGCCTGAGACCGGGAGCCACTGGGCTGACAACGGGAGCCCAGGCCTCTCAGTCCCTCGGCAACACGACGAATCGTTGTATTTCTGTCTAATGCAGGTGCAGCGCGACTTGCCGCCACTACCCAGCAATGATTCTTTGAGTCAAATGCCCATTCTTCAATGGATTCAAATTGTGACGGTTCGTCGTATTGCCGAGGGGCTGGGAGACGCAGGACACCCGGGTGGTTCCCGCGCCGGAAGCGGTCGCCAAAACTCAAAGGGCCAGCCCAAGGGCTGGCCCTTCGCAGGTCTTACCGGCTCTCCGGCAGCGGCGGCGGCTCTCCCTCGGTCAGCGGGCCTTCCCAGCAGTAGAGGGGGGCGGGTTTGCCGCGCCCGGCAGGGCGGCGCTCCTTGCCGACGGGGCGGATACGGCCCAGGTCCATCATCTGGCGCACCCACTTCTCAAAGTTGCGCTTGTTGACCGAGTCCGTGGAGCCCAGGTCGCACCCCAGAATGGCTTCGTAGGTCTGGCGGAGTTCGGTGCGCGTCCACTCCTCAGGCAGAAGCTTGAAGGCCAGGAGGGTGTAGTCCATCTTGTTGCGGAGCCGTTTGGAGGCCATGGCCAGGATGCGGTTGTGATCGAAGGCCAGCTCCGGCACCGCGTCCGGAGAGAACCAGGCCACGGTGGACTCGCCGTCCGCGCCGGGGCGCGCCTCCACGGCGGCCGCCCGGTCGGCGGAGATGAGGCCGTAGTAGGCTACGGTCACCACCCGGGCGCGGGGGTCGCGGTCCGGGTCGCCAAAGGTGTAGAGCTGCTCCAGGTAAGCGCCGGTGACGCCGGTGCGTTCCAGCAGTTCGCGCTGGGCCGCCTGCTCCAGGGTCTCGCCCATGTGGATGAAGCCGCCCGGCAGCGACCACTGGCCGGAAAACGGCTCGGCAAAGCGGCGCATCAGCAGCACCTTTAACTGTCGGTGAGGCCGCCCGGGTCCCTCGGGGTTGCCGGCGGCGGCCGGCAGCACGGTGAACAGGGCGACGTCGACGGTGGTCCAGGATCGGTCAGAAAAACGGGGATGCGCCAATGGATAGCCCTCCCTCGTGTCCAGAGAGAATTGTCACATGAGAGGGGAGCGCCTGTCAACGCAGCGGCCTCGGGACGGCCAAAACAGACCCGCAGCAGCCCAGTTGGGAACCCCATATTGACTCCATCTGTTATTAGTGTCATACTGACACCGAAATAACAGAGGGTACTCCGTCGTCGGGGCGGGCCAACTGGTACACCCGCGTCTATCGGCGGGGGCCGCGGGAGGAGAAGCTGCATGCAGGCGGAGCAGCGGGAGCGTCGGGCGCTGTTGGTGGTCGACATGCTGAACGACTTTGTGGCGGACAAGGGCGTGCTGACGGCCGGCAAGCCGGCTCAGGACATCATCCCCTTCGTCGCCGCCAAGGCGCGAGAGGTGGCGGCGGAGGGCGGCAGGGTCTACTTCCTGACCGACAACCACAGCCCGGATGACCCTGAATTTGGCGTGTTTCCTCCCCACTGTGTGCGGGGCACCTGGGGCGCTGACATCGTCCCGGAGTTGGAGGCGGTGCGGCAGGAGCTGGGGCCCCGGGCCGAGCGCGTTCTAAAGACGCGGTACAGCGGCTTCCACGGTACCGACCTGGCGGATCGCCTGCAGCGCGACGGCATCACCCAGACCGAGGTGGTGGGCGTGGCCACCAACATCTGCGTTCTCTACAATGTGGAGGAGCTCTGGAACCGTGGTTACCGGCCCGTCGTCTACCGCGAGGGCGTAGCTACCTTTGACCCGCCCGCTCACGATTTCGCCCTGAACCAGATGGCCTCGGTGCTGGGCGCCGTCGTCAAATAGCCCAGGCCGTCCCAGAGCCAGGCAAGGCGAGAGGAGAGACACCCCTTTGGCAGCCAACATCAACCCCAGGGCGGACAAGCCGCGGCTGGACAACCGCACCTTCAAGCTTGACCCGCGTATCGCGAAGGGCTACTACTCGGCCGTCTACTTCAACCGTACGCGGGAAATCGCGGCGAAGCACTTCCCCAATAGCCGCGTGCTGATGCAGGTTTTTCAGAAGAACCACGCCGTGGTCTGCGGCACGGACGAGGCCATTGCCGCTCTGCAGGAGTTCGCCGAGAACGGTCGGGACCTGGTGATCCACTCCCTGCGCGACGGCGACGAGGCGGAGCCCTACGAGACGGTCATGACCATTGAAGGTCCCTACCACTGGTTCGCCCACCTGGAGTCCGTGTACCTGGGGATACTGGCACGCCGCACCCTGGTTGCCACCAATACGCGGCGCGTGGTGGAAGCCGCGGGCGGCAAGCCGGTGCTTTTCTTCGCCGACCGCTTCGACGTCTACACCAACCAGACGGGCGACGGTTACGCGGCCTACGTTTCCGGCTCCCTCGGCCAGGCCACCGACGCCATGGTGCGGTGGTGGGGCGACAAGGGCGTCGGCACCATGCCCCACGCCCTGGTGGCCCTGTGCGGCGGCGACACGGTGAAGGCCGCCAAGCTCTTTGCCGATGAGTACCCGGACGTCCCCCTGCTGGTGCTGGTGGACTACAAGAACGACTGCGTCAACACCGCCCTCGAGGTCTGCCGTGCCCTGCCCGATCGCGTCAAGGGCGTGCGGCTGGACACTGCCGCCACCATGGTCGACAAGTCTCTCCACGACGACATGGGCACCTTCCAGCCGACGGGCGTCAACCCGCAGCTGGTCCGGAAGGTTCGCCGCGCCCTGGACGCCGAGGGCTTCGGCCACGTGCAGATTATCGTCTCCGGTGGATTCAACGCCGAACGCATCCGGGACTTCGAGGCGAAAAAGGTCCCGGTAGACGTCTATGCCGTCGGGTCCAGCCTGCTGAAGGGCAACTACGACTACACCGCCGATATCGTGATGGTGGACGGCCGGCCCCAGTCCAAGGTGGGCCGCCGGTACAACCCCAACCCGCGCCTGGAGCTGGTGGAGCCGTAAACCCCTCCCGCTGATGCATTTCCCACAGGTTTTGGCCGACATGAAAGGGCTGTGGCGCCTTCGCGCCACAGCACTTTCAGTCTGGCGGCCCGGCCACCGGCGCCGCGTGGCGGGGTTCTCTCCGCCGGTCCATTTCAGCCCGCGCACAGGCGACGCATCTCATCCGTCGTCTCCAGCAGGTCTTGCAGTGTTCCCTGGGCGATGAGGCGGCCGTCCTGCAGCAGCAGGATCTGGTCCGCCGCCAGCAGGGCGGCGGGACGGTGCGAGACCGCAAGGCAGGTCATCCCTTGCTGGCGCAGCCGCTGCCAGAAGGCCCGTTCGGTCTCTGAGTCCAGGGCACTGGACGTATCGTCAAGAACAAGCAATTCGGGTTCACGCACCATCGCTCTGGCCAAGGCCGCCCGCTGCACCTGCCCACCCGAGAGCCGGACGCCGCCCGCACCCACAAGGGTGTCCCAACCGGCCGGCCACTCCGTCAGGTCCCTTTCCAGCACAGCCCGATGGACCGCGCTCGTCAGGAGCTTGGCGTCTACGTCCAGACCCATCAGAACGTTCTCCCTCAGCGTTCCTGATAGGAGCCGGGGCTCCTGCCCCACGTACGCCACACGCGGCGGGACAAGAAACGTCGCCGCAGCGGAGATGAGTCGCCCGTTCCAGAAGACGTTCCCCCCCTGTGCGGGGAGCAGCCCAAGAAGCGTCCGCAGTAGGGTCGTCTTCCCCTGGCCGACCCGACCCGTGACGACGGTAAGGCCTCCGCGCTGCAGGGTAAACGACACGTCGCGGATACCGAGGCCGCTCTCCGGGTGCAGATACGTGAGGCCGGCAACATGCAGAACCTCAAGGCGGTCCCCCGGCTGCCTCGTCGGTGCCGGCAGGTGCGACTGAGGTCTCCGCCAGAGCATGGGGTCGTGCGCGACCAGGTTTCCCGGTGACTCGCGGGCAACGAGGCGCAACAGGCGAATGAGGCTCACACCCGAGAGGCGGTATGTGCTGACCAGGTAGCCGAGGAAGCTGGTGAAGGAGGCCACTTGCATCAGGTAGGTGGCAAAAAGCGCAAAGTCGCCGAGGCTGAACTCCCCGGAACGCATTCTGGACGCCGCCGTCAGCAGTACGAGGCCTGCACCGAGGTCGGCCGTGTGCTGAAAGATTGCATCCAGCCAAAGGCCGCGCAGCCGGTCCTTCAGGGTAGCCTCCTGCCGTTTCCTGCCCAGGCGGCCCAGGTGATCCAGGGCGTCCGCCTCCGCGCCCGCGGCCTGAATCATGCCCGCGGCGGCCAGGACCTCGCCGATAGCCCCGGTTGCCTCCGCTGCCGTCTCGCGGTTGCGCTCCCGCGCCTGGACCAGAGCCGAGCGGGCCCCCTGGGCAGCGGCAATGACCGCGGCGATGGGCAGAAACACCAGAAGCGTCACCTGCCAGTCCACAGCCAACAGGACAGTCAGGCCGCCTCCTGCGAACAGCACCCCGGCCGCCGCGTCGAAGGGCCAGTCCGCAAAGACGGCGAGCGTCTCCGCGTCATCGCGGAGGGTGGAGATCGTTTCGCCCACGCCGCTCGCGGCCCGATCACCGGTCTTCAGGACATGATCCAGGACGTTGCGCTGGAGGAGCGACCGGCTACGAAAATGGTCCTGAACGTTGGTAGCCGACGTGCCGGCGACGATGGCGGCCCGGCCCAGACCCAGCGCCACCGCCAGAGCCGCGAGACTCAGAGGGTTGAGCCCCACCGCCCCACTTTCCAGCGAGTTGAAGAAGGTCATGGCCAGCAGGCCGGCGGCCAGAGGCCACAGGTGAAAGAGGATCCACAGGACCGCGTTGGCGGACCACCAGACGGGCTGGTAGGTGATGAGTCGCCAGACATACCACCAGGTTCCCCGCGGTCCTGGATTGTTGCCTTTCAACCCAACACCCCCTTGGCTTCAACCTGGCCGAGTTGATAGGAACGAGAGGCCGGAGAGGCGGTAAGGACCAGCCGCGGCCCGTACTCGGCGACCCGCCCGTCTTCCAGGATGAGCAGGTCGTCCACACGCTCCACCGTCGCGGGTCTGTGGGCGATGATGACTGCCGTCCGACCCTGCAGCAGGCGCTCGACGGCCATGACCAGCGTCTCCTCTGTCTCGAGATCCAGGCGGCTTGACGCTTCATCCAGCACCACCAGCCCCGGATCGCGAAGCATCACCCGGGCGAAGGCTAGCAACTGTGCCTCGCCTCCAGACAGACCTGCCCTGGCTACGGGGGTGTCCAACCCGTCGGGAAGCCTACGCAGCCACGGGCCGAGGCCAAGCTCCTGCAAGACCTCCACCAGGAGCGCATCGGGCACATCCCTGCGAAACAGAGTTATGTTGTGACGAACACTGGCCTGGAGAAGGCGGACGTCCTGGGAGACGAGGGCCGCCCGCGCGCGCACCGAATGCAGGTTGGCGTCGCGCAGGTCCACTCCGCCCAGGCGCACAGCGCCAACTCGCGGGTCGTAAAGGCGGGTCAGGAGGCGTGCCACGGTTGTCTTGCCGCTCCCGGTTCGGCCCAGAATGCCCAGACGCCGGCCCGCGTCGAGACGGAAGGAGACTTCCCGCAGGATGTCCGCCCCGCCGCCGTCATCCCCGTCGTCGTAGCGAAAGCTCACGCCGTGGAACTCGACGGACAACGGACCCGGCGGCAGATCGGCGGTTCCCTCAGGCAGCCGGGAACGGATAGCAAGAAGCCCGATGACACGTTCCAGGCCGGCCTCCGCCTGCTGCAGGTGCTGCAGTTCGGTGCGCAGGGTCTCGAGAGGCTGGGCGACGAGGGCGGCGTAAGTCAGGATCATGTACACCGTGCCCAGGGACAATACGCCGCGCCGATACAGGCCTCCACCCAGGGCGTACGCCAGCGCGTCCGCCAGGGCGAACACCAGGAGTGCC
>CALMNP010000268.1 GCA_937868875.1 uncultured Bacillota bacterium
ACCGGTGTCTGGCTGAGCCGGTGCCCGGCCGGGTCGCGCATGAGGCGAACCTGGGGGCGATAAAAGTCGGAGGCGTTGACCGAGACCACCAGGGCCACCGAGCGGTCGCTCAGGCGCACCACGGTGGCTGGCGGGTAGGGCACCACAAAGCTGGTCAGGCGGCGGATGAAGGCTTCGTCCAACTTGGTTCCGGCCTGCTCGTGGAGGATGCGGAGGCCGGCCTCGGGGGCGAGGCGGCTGCGGTAAACCCGGTCACTGGTGACGGCGTCGTAGACGTCGGCCACGGCCACCAGCTTGGCGTATTCGATGATGTCCGGGCCCTTGAGCCCGCGCGGGTAGCCGGTGCCGTCCAGCCGTTCGTGGTGCTGGAAGGCCACGTGCGCCACCATGAGCCCCACGTCGAACTGGGAGCGGAGGGTGTTGAACCCAAGCTCCGTATGCTTTTTGACTTGCTCAAACTCCGGTGCGGTTAGCTCGCCCTGCTTTTGGAGAATCTCCTGCGGGACGAGGCACTTGCCGATGTCGTGCAGCAGGGCGCCGGTCCCCATCTCCAGAAGCTGACCCCGGCTGTAGCCCTGGGTCCGCCCCACCATCAGGGACAGAATGGCGACGTTGACCGAGTGGGCGAAGGTATACCCATCCAGAGACTTCAGGTCCACCATGCCGACGATCAGGTCCTTGGCCGCCATGATCTCGTCCACCAGGTTCTCCACGGCGCGGCGCACCGAGGACAGGTCGGGCAGGCGCTCCTGGGGAAGCTGCGCCATGACTCTGTGGACGACCTGCACGGCCTCCATCCGCGTCTGCTGCTGCACCACGGTGGGGAGGTCGATGTCGTCGGCTACACCGTCGCTGATGAAGACCGCTGTATGGCCGAACTCCTGCAGCTTCTTGATGTAGGAGCCCTGCAGGGTGATGCCGGCGGACAGCAGGACGCGACCGTCCGGGGAATAGACGGTCTTGGCCAGGCGCATTCCGGTTTCGATGTGAGGCAAATCAACAACTCTCATAACAGGAACAGGGATTCGCCGGAATGCGACAAATCCCTCTACAGGTTCATCACGCCGCGCAAAATCGTGACCGCCTGGCCCCCTACGCGCACCCCGGCGATGGCCGCGGCCGGCGTCCAGCGTCCGCCGGAGTCGTCCGGGCGGTCCTGGTCCACTTCCACTTCAATCTGGCTGGGGCGGCCCAGGGTATAGCCCTGCTCCATCATCATCCGCACCGTCCTGGTCCCATCCGGGGGGACGGGAGCCAACCCGTTCAGCACCAGGTAGGCACCCAGCGCGCCGTTGGCGGTGCCCGTGGCGGATTCCTCCGGAATGCCCACTGTGGGGGCAAAGTCCCGTGCCTGAGCTGTTGCCTGCGGCGACTCGGCCTCCAGGGTGAAGGGGTGGACGCTCACCAGGTCGTGGGCGGCCATGAAGTCCTGCAGTTGGGCCAGGTTGGGACGGCAGCGACGCAGGGCGTCCAGCCCGTTGAGGGGCACCAGAAGGTCGGGGACGCCGGTGGAGATGATCTGGGACGGGGCATGGGCCTCGCGGATGTCGGCCGGGCTGAGGCCCAGGACCTCCGCCACCAGGTCGGGATCCACCTCGGTGGCGATGACCCGGGGCAGGTGCTGCGCCATCATCACCCGCTGCACGCGCCCCTCCCGGCAGTGAATGCGCACGGCCAGGACGCCGGCGCGGGTCTGCTGATGCAGGACGGTCTCGCCGTCCGGATCCAGGGTCTTGCCGGTGAGGACGGGCACCAGCCCCTCCTGGGCCAGGAAGAAGAAGGTCCCGATGGTGGCGTGCCCGCACAGGTCAATCTCCTGGGTGGGCGTGAAAAAGCGCACCCGCAGGTCCGCCCCCGGCTGCGTGGGGGCGCAGACGAAGGCGGTCTCCGACAAGGCCATCTCGCGGGCGATGCGCTGCATGAGGTCATCGGTCAGGGCGTCGGCGCGGGGCACCACCCCGGCCGGGTTGCCCCCGAAGGGGACGGACGTGAAGGCATCAACCTGGGCAATATCCAGCAGCACGCGGCGGGCCTCCTTGGCTATGGCCTGGGCAAGCCGGCCGGCCTAGAATCCCTTCAGCCCGCTGGGCAGGAAGGGCGCTGCCAGGAGCACGGCCGAAATGACCAGGGCCACCACAACAGCGAAGGTGAAGAGCAGCGGCAGGACCAGCACCAGGATGGCGCGGCCGGTGCCGAAGCGGTAGTTGGCGCGAAGGGCCATAATCTGCAGCACCAGCACCCACAGTTCGATGGCCAGGGTGATGGGCGTTGACAGCCCGCGCCAGACCAGCGCTGTCAGCAGGGTGAGCGGCGCCAGGAACAGCTCGGGGATGCGGTAGAAGGCGCCCAGGGTGAAGAAGTCGCTGGCCCGGCCATGGCCGCCCAGCCACTCCGACAGGAGGTGCAGCACCGCCGCTCCGATGATCCACGAGGCGATGGTTGCCACCAGGTAGATGGGCGTCAGGAAGCCGGCGATGGAGCGCAGCATGCCGCCCAGGCCGGCGTTGCTGAGACCCTGTTCCAAGGCCGGCAGGCTGGCCAGGCCGCCCACGGCCAGAATCAGGGCGTAGAGCGCCAGAGCGATGCCCAGGGGCGGCCTCGCCGCCAGGTCCTCGAAGGTGGCCCGGGGCGAGAACAGCACGCCGTAGATGTCGTCCAGGAACCGCGCCAGCGCGGAGTCCTTCGGGCTGTCACCCCACAGGTGCGCCCGCGGCGAATCGGGCCGAAGCGAATCGGGCCGCGGTGACTCGGGCCGAAGCGCCTCGGTGGCCTGGGCCGCGCCGCCTTCGCCGGCGGCAGCAGCGCCCTCGTTACCGTTGACGACCTTCTCTTCCTCGCTCATTCTCTGGCCGCTCCCCCTTCCAGCAGGTCTCTCAGCAGCACGGCGTCAAGGCCGGAGGGCGTGTTCCGAAGCCGTGCCACGCCGCCCAGCAGGCTGGGCAGGCCGTCCTTGAGCCCCAGGCCCCGCAGGAATTGCTGCAGGGGCGAGACCGGCTGCATGTCTACGGTGCTGTAGTCGTGCTGGATGCCTGCCAGTTCGGCGGCCTTCTGCACGGCGTCCTCGAAGTTGCCCAGCCCGTCCACCAGCCCTAGTTCCTTGGCCTGGCGGCCGGTGAAAACGCGGCCGTCGGCCAACTGCCGAACCTGGTCCTCGGGCAGGTGACGGCCCTGGGCCACCACCTGGATGAACTGGTTGAAGATGTCGTCCACCATGCCCTGGAGGATGGCCTCCTCGTCCGGGGTCATGGATCGGGTGGGCGAGCCGATGTCCTTGTGGGCGGCGCTCTTGATGGTCACGGAACGGAGCCCCAGCTTCTTGTACAGCTCCTCGTAGTTGAGGAGGTCCATGATGACGCCGATGCTGCCCGTCTCCGTAGCCGCATTGGCCATGATGTAGTCGGACTGGGACGAGATCCAGTAGGCGCCGGAGGCGGCCACATCCGCCATGGAGACGATGACCCTCTTGCCCTCCTGGCGAAGTTTCTGAATCTCGCCGGCCACTTCCTGGCTGGCCGCGGCGGAGCCGCCGGGACTGTTGACTCTCAGGACCACCGCCTTGATGGCAGGGTCGTCTTTGGCGTCGCGCAGCTCGGCCATCAGCTCATCGCTGCCGGCGATGGCGTCGCCGAAGGGGCTGCCGCCGCTGCCCCCGGCGGAGATGACGCCGGTGACATAGACGATGCCGATCTGGTTGCCGCCGCCTGCGGCCCGGGAACCCAGGAAGCCCCTGCCGCCCTCGCCGCCGCGTCCCAGCAGGGCCAGGGAGCCGACGGCCGAACCGATCACCAGCACGAGGACCAGCGCCACAATCCAGACCCGGTTGTTCACAGGCTTGACCTCCAGGTTATGGAGAGATCAGACACGCCGGCGGTTACGGCGAAACTCCACGGCCGCGCGGATGAAGTCGCGGAAGAGAGGATGCGGCCGGTTGGGGCGGGACTTGAACTCGGGATGGAACTGAACCCCCACGAACCAGGGGTGTCCCTCCAGTTCCATGATCTCCACCAGGTTGCCCTCGGCCCAGATGCCGCTGGCCTTGAAGCCTTGTGCCGCCAGGACGTCCAGGTACTTGTTGTTGACCTCGAACCGGTGGCGGTGCCGCTCCCAGACCAACTCCTGGCCGTAGGCGCCGCGGGCGATGGAGCCCTCCGCCAGGGTGCAGGGGTACTTGCCGAGCCGCATGGTGCCGCCCATGTCCACAACCTTCTTCTGGTCCTCCATCATGTCGATGACCGGCTCCGGGCAGTCCGGCACGAACTCCGTGGAGTTGGCGGACCAGAGCCGTCCCAGGCTGCGCGCTGTCTCGATGACCGCGCACTGCAGCCCCAGGCAGATGCCGAAGAAGGGCACCCGGTGCTGCCGCGCGTAGCTGATGGCCGCAATCTTGCCCTCAATGCCGCGGTAGCCGAAGCCGCCTGGCACCAGCACCGCGTCCGCATCCCGCAGGAACTCGCCGGCGGGGGCGCCGTTCTCCAGCTTGCTGCTGTCCACCCACTGGATCTCCACGGCGACGCCGTTGGCCATGCCCGCGTGGCGCAGGGCCTCGACCACGCTCATGTAGGCGTCTTCCAGCGCCACATACTTCCCCACCAGGGCCACGATCACCTTGCCCGAGGGGTTCTTCACCTTCTCCAGAATCTCGCGCCACTCGGCGAGGTCCGGCTCCGGGGCATCCAGCTTCAGGCGCTGTACCACCTGCTCCGCCAGCCCCTCGCCCTCCAGCAGCAGGGGAACCTCATAAATAGAACCGGCATCCACGTTCTGGATGACGGCCTGTACATCCGTATCGCAAAAGAGGGCGATCTTCTCCCGCATCTCCACGGAAAGGGGACGCTCCGACCGGCAGACGATGATGTCCGGATGGATGCCGATGCTGCGCAGCTCGCGGACGCTGTGCTGGGTGGGCTTGGTCTTCTGCTCGCCCGCCGCTTCAATGTAGGGCACCAGGGTGACGTGAATGTACAGCACGTCCTCGCGCCGCGGCATGTCGTGGCGCAGCTGACGGATGGCCTCCAGGAAGGGCAGGCTCTCGATATCGCCCACCGTGCCGCCCACCTCGACGATGACGATATCGACGGCGGACTCCTCCGCCACCTTGCGGATGTTGGCCTTGATCTCGTTGGTGATGTGCGGAATGACCTGCACGGTGCCGCCCAGGTAGTCGCCCTTGCGCTCCTTGGCGATGACGTCCGAGTAGATGCGCCCCGTGGTCAGGTTGTTGGTCTGGCTGAGCGAAACGTCCATGAAGCGCTCGTAGTGCCCCAGGTCGAGGTCGGTTTCGGCGCCGTCGTCGGTGACGAAAACTTCGCCGTGCTGGAGCGGGTTCATCGTACCCGGGTCCACATTAATGTAGGGGTCGAACTTGACGGCCGTTACCTTGAATCCGCGCGTCTTCAAGAGTCGCCCGAGACTGGCGGCCGTAATGCCCTTTCCCAGTCCTGAAACCACGCCGCCCGTCACAAAAATAAACTTGGCCATCAGACTTCGTAACCCCCTGCGTAGTAGTTGGTCAACTGGATGCAAGGCCTTATGAATGACGGCGGCGGCCGGTCCACTTGCAAGGCTCGTCGACTGTGGCCGCTGCCCTGTACAAACACAAAGACCGGGGGCCGTCGATAGGGCGGCCCCCGCACTTCATTGTAGCCTGAGATTTTGGAGAGAGTCAAGAAGACCGGGCAACCTTGCCCCGGCTATTCCCACTCGTCTCCGTCCAGGTCGTGAGCGGGGTCCGGCTCTTGGGCTAGGCTGTCTTCTTCCTCGTCCCTGTAGTCCTCGCGTTCTTCCTCATCGTGTTCGTGCAGGTCGTCCTCGGCCTCGTCAAAGTCCAGGAGGAGTCGAGGGGACCTGGGGACGCTGGCGCCGGCCTTGCCGGACCGGGGCTTGGCCGGTCGGGGCGACGGCTTGGGCGCCCAGTCCCTGAGCCCCCATTCGCCATGGCCCTTGTGGAAGAAGCGGGAATCCAGATTGATCTCGGTGTGAATCTGGGCGATGACACGCCCCTGGTTTTCGACGGCAATCGACTTGGCCTGGAGGATAGAGTCGATCAATTCCTTATAGTACATGGCTTTGCCCCTGGTTTTCAGGATGCTGTAGGCCATGTCGGTGACCGACATCTCGCGGCTCGGTGCCGTAGGTGTCTGGGAACCGCGGCTCATGCTGGGCACACGCCTCCTTTTTGGACGGTAAACCATTCTATTCCCGCTCTGGTTTTCCTGCCGCACCGCAGTTGTTCCGCAAGCGAATTTTTTCTGCCCTTCAATAGCCTGCCGTCGTCGGATTCTGGCGCTCTTTGACCCATCATGGAGAATCGTGGGATGAGGTTGCGAGAGCCAGCAAACTGGATGATTTCTATGAAGTTGTCGGCTGGTCGTCCCCCTCCACGGACGAAGACGAATCATGGGTCTGTTCGGGGGCTAGTGTCGGATGATGACATAACTTCTTGTATGGTAAAGTTGTCACGTGAAGCTGCCGGTCCGCATTGCCGGAGTGGCGGCCATTCTTGAACGAAAGGCGGGTTTTCATGCCTGATTACAAGAAGACCGTCAGTGCCTTCCTTGCAGCACTGTTCGCAGTCACCGCCGTATCCAGTGCGGCCATGGCGGCTCCCGCGGCTCCGGCCGCGCCTGCCCCCGTCGCCGGCACCGCCTCCCCTGTCCTCGATCCGTCGGACAAGCTTCCCACGCTTACGGACATTGCCTCCTTCGTTTATGACATCCAGCTCGAAGAGAACATGCTGGAAGCCGATGCTGCCGAATTCGGCCAGGACAGCCTCCCGGTCGACCCCGAGCAGGCAGCGGCCGAC
>CALMNP010000269.1 GCA_937868875.1 uncultured Bacillota bacterium
CAGTTCCAGCATCAGGGTCCAGGCCGCAACCTGTCCGGGCAGCGGCAGGTGGTTGACACCCAGGGCGGTCACAAAGGCCAACGGGTCGGCTGCCTTGGCAATCGCGGAGACCAGGAGCACCAGACCCAGCGTCAGCCTCAGCCCCAACGTCACCGGGGAGACGCGTGGATCTCGATGGTGGGTGGCCCCGTCCCCCCGTACCGTCACGGAAGGACCTCAACCTCGAGGACGCGCAGCGCCGGGCCCCGCATGTAGACACTGGCGCTGTTGTCGCGCAGTGCAGTGACCCGCACCTGCCGGCCGACTGCGCTCTCCAGGCGGCGGGCGACCGGACCCTCGGGGCCATCCGCCGGCAGCAGGACGTACCGCGTGACCTTGCCGGCGACGCTCACCTCCAGCTCGAAGTGCCGTCCCTCGAGTTCGCTGATGCTGAGCAAGCCGCTAACCGTGACGGTCTTGCTCACCCATCCCTTCCGTTCCATGGCCCGCAGCACCACCACCGCGCCCTGGGCCCGGTTGGCCTGGCTCTTGGGTCCGAAGGAGGTAGCGTTCTCCCCCTTCATCAGGCCCATCTGGCGCGCCAGGGTCACATAGCCCTTGGCCCAACCGCCGATATCCCCGGCGTCCGCGTAGGGCAGCGTCTCCAGGGCGGCCGCCGCCACCTGGTTCTCCAGCCCCAGGGCGCGTACAAACATGGCCGCCATCTCTTCTCGGGTCACCGGGTCGCCCGGCCGGAACAGCCCGCCTGTGCCCTTCACCAGGCCGAGCCGCGCCGCCGTCTCCACGTGCTGGTAGTACCAGGCGCCGGGCGTGACATCGCTGAACGTCGCCGTCGCGGGACTGACCAGCGTCACAGCTCCCTCCGGGTCGCGGGTCAGCATCTCCACCAGCAGCTTGGTCAACTCCGCCCGAGTAATCGACCGGTCCGGCTGGAACTCCCGCTCGTTCGCTCCCTGCACCACGTGGCGGCTGACCAGCACCTCCACCTCCCGTTGGGCCCAGTGGCCCCAGAGGTCGGCAAAGGTGCGATTGTCGGCCATGAGCGCGTAGCGACTGAAACCCTTGAGACGGGCGGTGACCGTGCCAGCACCCACGTCGATGATGCCACCCACGTAGCTCCAGCGGGTCGAATCGCGGTCATCCCGGCGGTAGAGGCCCAGCTTGCGCGGGTCGATTCCACCGAGATTCTGCGCGTTGAAGCGAACGGTAATGGTCACCGGGTTCTTGGGCGGCCCGCCCGCCTCCAGGTCGAAAGCGGAGCTTGCCGGCACCAGGTTGCCGTCCCCCGGTCGGGCCTGTTCGGCTGCCTTGCGAATGGTCAGGGTCGTGCCCGCAGGGAAGGCGCCGGCGGGAACGTCGAGGGAGATCAGGCCGTCGAAGGCGGTGACGCTCTGCTCTTCCCCGCCGACCTCAAACCGCTGCTCGTCCGGTGCCGTCCGTTCGCCTCCCCCTGGCGGCGGGGACGCCTGGGGCCTGCCCGTGGCGGTGACGCCTGTCGATTCGTTGCCACCGCCGTCCACGGTGGTCAGCTTGATCTCATAGGTGGTGCCGTTGCTCAGGCCTTCGATGGTATAGTTCTCCGCACCCTTGGCCACTTCGGCCGGGGCCCCGTAGGCACCGCCCACCGGGCGCCAGTAAACGCGCACCTTGGCCAGACCCGCATCCGACGGGTCGTTCCAGGTCACCGTGAGCCGTCCGTCACCGGCCGTGACCCTGACGCCGCTGACCTCGCCGGCCACAGGCGCTGCACTCGCGACGACACTCTGGACCACGTCGCCGGTCATTGGCCGCGCCGCGTAACTCTGGACGAACTGGCTGATGGACACCTGGTAGGTCATGCCGAGCTGTAGCGCCGTGCCCGGCGTGAACCGGAATCGCCGCGACAGAGACTGCCCGCTGCCACTCGGGTCCGCCACCGGGTTGACCGGCGCCACGGTGCCGCTCACCAGGACCGGGTCTCCGAACTCATCGACCTGACCGTCTACGGATACCGTGACGGCGGCGTCGGTGAGGGTGTCGGCCCGCATGTACTTGTCAAAGAGGAGGAGGATGTAGCCGGCGTCCGCAGCCGCGCTGCCACTGCCGCTTTGCCCGGCCACCGCCACCACACTGGCAACGGCGGGCGGCGCCAGCGAAACCAGTCCGACGTTGACCTCCGTCCTGGGCGGCGGCACCGTCAGAACCGCACTCTGCGCCGGCTCATACCCCGGCTTCTCGTATACCACCTGCCAGTCGCCCGGCGGAACGTCCCAGCCGTACCGGCCCACTGCATCGGTCTGCAACGGGTTCTCCTGGCCGAACCAGGCGGCATCCCAGAGCCCCCAGGCCTGCGTGGCCGGGGCTCGCTGGAAGACCGTCGTCTTCACGCCCTCCAGCCGATTTTCGTCCGCCCCTTCATAGACATGGCCGCTTGGATCCCAGATCCAGGTCGGGTTCGCGACCTCCTCTTTCTTCTCCTCGGGCTTCTTGCACTCGGCGTTGCCGGCGACAGCGTCTTTGATATTCTGGATTCTCCTGTCGATGGACCGGTCCATCGCCCAGCCGATAGCCTGGCTGGCGCCGAAGAGCAGAAGGGTACCCAGACCGAAGGTCTCGGGGGCCAGGACGACCCCGGCAATCTGGAGGCCCCACTTGATGGCTTCGCCGATCATTACGTCCTGGGCCACTTTATCGGCCCACTCGTCGTAGATCCTGGCGGAGCCCGCATCGCAGTTTTGATCCACCTGGTCCTTCAAGGCCTGAAGCTCATCGAACTTGGCGGGGACACCAAAGCCGTCGATCAGCGACTTGGTCCAGTCGGCCGCGTTCAGGGCCTCGTTGGCGCCGACGCGAAGGGTCAGCCTGGCAGTGACCTGAACCACGACCTCGACACCTGCCGCGCGCAGGTCGCCCGCCGGAGCCGCGGCGGCGGTCGGAGCATCCCCCTTCGCGGCCAAAGCCTTCATCAGGAGGTTGGCGGCGGTGCCGGTGGGATTGGCGCTGTCCAGCGCCGACTCGGGGATGAGGCCGGTGACCGTGGCCGTCAGGTCGTTGGTCCCTGCCACGTAGTCAAAGGAGGCGCCGTAGACCGGCACGCCGCTGGCCGCTGCCTCGGCGAGCTCGTCAGCAGTGGGGGTATAGCTGACGCCACGCCCCACGGTCATCTCCATGCGACCCGTCATGCCCTGGCGACCTGGAACGGAGAATTCCGTCCAGCCGGTGGTTGGAGCCGTTGGGTTCTCCGCCGGCGGCGGCGTGCTGCCGGAAGACCGCACTTCAAAGTCGCTCAGCTGCATCGGCAGCCGCTCGCGAAGCTGTTCCTCGGCGGGCGCCTGTTGTCTGAGGATGCTTGTCTTTGGCCTGGCCTTGTACTTGACATACACGGCCCCCAGGTCGTAGCCGGGCCAGCCGAGCGCGGCGCTCAGGCTGCCGCCGTTCTGGACGCCGCCGGCCTTGCCGTCCCCAAGGAACACCGCGACATCGCTGACACGGCTCGGGTCGTTGAACCGCAGGCTGAAGGAGAAGGAGTTCCCAGGCACCACCACGTAGGGGAAGGTGGCCACGCCCTGAGACGGATCGAAGGTGACGCGGCGCCCGTCCGACTGGCGCATAGTGAACTCCACGAGGGCGACCTGGTCCTGGTCATACTGAACCGTGACTTGCGGCGAACGCAGCAAGCCTGTGTCCGTTTCGACCACGGCCCTCAGGTCGTGACGGGTTGGGCTTCCGCGGTCCGGCAGGGTGAGCGGCAGACGCCAGAAACCGCCGGATGATGCCTGGGCCTGACCAAGCAGGACGTTGCCGTCGTAGACCTGCACCACAGACCCGGCCGGAGCCCGGCCGGAGGCCGTCGTCCTCAGGTCCACCAGCTTTGTGGGCACGTTCAAGCTTACCTGTGCCAGCAGCACGGCGGCAGGCGCCAGGTCATCGCGTAGGCGGCCCTCACCCTGGCTCCTCTCGACCCGGGCGTTCACGGCGAGCCGGTCTCCCCTCACGTCGTCATCCAGACGCACCTGGTAAGCGACGACCTTCCTGGTACCGGGACTCAGGGTCAGGTCGCCCAGGTGCACGTGGACAGCCCCGTCCACCGTCGCTTCCACGGGCTGGCCGTCCACGGTCACGCTATCCGGCACCAGTGTGGCGCCTCCCGGAATGTCCAGGGTCAAGCCGACATCCGTGGCCGTCGTGGCCTGCGTGTACTTGGGATCAAGCCCAAAGGAGGCGCGCAGGGTCAGCATTCCCCCGGGCGTGGCCTCGGTCGGGGTGGCTGTCACCTCGCCCACAAAGAGGCTGGCGTTGCGGGACAGCCGGAGATCCCCGAGGTCAACCCCTCCCTCGGGCACGGAGAACGTCCTCTCGGTGAACCGCTGGTCGCTTCGCAGACTGATACGGACGTAATACTGACCAGCCGCCAGAAGCGGAATGCTCACCTCTGGTGTGCGGCCCGTGAACTGGCGAAGGTACCGCTTCTGCCCGCTTCCCTCCACGGAATACAGACCTGCATCCCATCCCTGAGCCAGGTCGCCCGCACTGAGGTTTCCCCCGTTTACATCCACCAGCCGACCCGTGATCCTGCCGTGCTCCTCCAGGCGGAACACGGCGGTGGCGTTGAGGTTGTCGTCTAGTTGGACGGACTGGCACTGGGCGGGGAGGCCCGCCTCAATGCCGTCGATACAGACCTGGAAGGGATCGCCGGAGCGGCCCCAGACCTGCACCGGGTAGTTCCAGTATGAGCCGAAGCTATGGCCGACGGAGTCCGTGATCTTCAGGCGGAAGTGCACGGCCACGCGCCAGTCCATCTCCATGGGACCGATCCAGTCACCGCCCGCTTGCCGCGTGTAGATCTCGACACCCACGGTCCCGGGGCCGACGGCATCGAGTCTGAGATCCAGGGTCGTGGTGTCATTTTCGGGTACGGTCACGCTTACCGGCCGACCCGTGTCGTACCTGGTGTTTGGCTTGGCAGCGCTGACTTGAGCCGGCCCGGCAAGCGTGCTGATGCTATACGACCCGTCCGCGTCGCTCTGCCCGGAGTGCGTGATGTGCCGGCCGTCCACGTCTTGACTGACCGTCACCACGACGCCGGCCAGGGGCCGGCCCTGGGTTGTGGTGACCCGGCCCGCCAGTGTGCCCACGGGCAGAGGCTGCAGGTGCACCACTCCCGCGTTCTCCCCCACGTCCAGAATAAAGGTCTCCACCGTGCCGTCCCGGTAGGGCATGTTGAGACTGCCGCCATTCAGGCGCACCGTGGCCCTGACCTCATCCCCGGACAACAGGTTGGTGAACGCCGGAGTCCGCCCTTCCTCGTCGGTGTACGTGCCGCTGATCGGCCGCCCGTCCGGGCGGCTCAGTTGAACCCCCGCACCTGCCACCGGGGCGTCCGCCAGGCCGACCACCCGTATCTCCAGGGTGGCGGGCAGGTGCGGTTCAAGGGAAAGTGTCCTTTCCCGACCCGCCGAGACGACGACACTGTCCTGCAGCGCCAACTGCTCACCATCGCGTCCCAGGATGCGCACCTGATAGTCGCTGGCGCCCCCCAGACCGGTCAGTAGGTAGTCCCCCGGCCCGTTCAGCACGGCCTGACCGCCACTGCTAACGCTGCCGCTCCAGGCGACAAGCCGGGCGCCGTTGAGGGAGTCGACCGGAGGAGCCACTATAGTCACCTTCAAGCTGCCGCCGACCGCGGCGGGCAGCCGGGAGGCCGTCCTGTCCGCCTCATGGCCCTGACCGTCCGACAGCACCGCCCGGATGGACGTCAGCTCGGCCGTGCCAGCCGCCAGGGTGAAGCTGCCCCGGTACGTGCCGGGCCTATCCCCGTCCTGGGCCATGACCACCGGCTCCTTTACGGTCCGAAGGTTTTCGGTCAAGACGCCGGCTTCGTCGTACCAGGTCTGGTAGACCACTCTCGCCACCACCTGGCGGTCCGGCTCACCGGTGGCGGTGAAGGTCACAGAGCCACCGGGAACAAGCAGCCGACCGGGGGTCAGGGTCGACCGCCAGATCAGACTTGTGAGGAACGGGTCGGGTGTGGTGGCCGTGGCCTGGTTGCTCGGTGCAGAGTCGTTCCCCGCCGCATCGAAGGCGGTCACGGTGTAGGCATAGGCGGTTGAGGCAGCCAGACCGGTGTCGGTGTACGTCAGCGTGTCACCGCCGTCGGCGCTGCCGACCACCTCGGGGCTTGCGTCACCGACAGCCCGCAAGATACGGTAACCGGTCACTTCCACGTTATCGGCGGCGGCGCCCCACTCCAGGGTGACCACGCCCCCGGGAGCCGCAACGGCCCGCAGGTGCTGCGGCGGCGAGGGTGGTTCCAGGTCGCCGGTGGATCCGGTGCGGGCGGTGATGGCGGCGGCCGAGGAGACGTTGCCCGCCCAGTCCACTGCCATGACCTCGTACAGGTAGTCGTGCTCGGGCTCTAGCCCGCCGTCCAGGTAGCGCAGGGAATCGCCGGCCGGGGCCTCCCCCACCTGGGTGCCGTCCCGGAAGACGTAGTAACGAGTCACGTCCAGATCTGCCGGAGCGCTCCAGGTCAAGAGGATGTGGGTCTGGTCCGGGCCCTCCGCCGCCAGATCAAGGGGCGCCCCCGGGGGGGTCCGATCGACCACCACGGCGACCGGCGCTGATTCCGCCCCAGTCATCCCGTTCATCGTGGCGGTCGCCGTGAAGACGTAGGTGCCTTCCGTCGGCAGGGCGACCTCCAGGCTGAAGCGGCCGTCGGTCCCCGCCGTGACGCTGCCGGCGTCCACGCGGACGCCACCGTCGAGGCTATAGCCGACGGCGACCGTAGCCCCCGCCATGGCTGAGCCTGTAACCGACACCTTGGGTTCTTTGGTGGGTGAGGGCAGGGAATCGAGGAGTGGCGCGGCCGGCGCCGCGTTCAGGTCGAACGGCGCCTCTGCCTGTATGTCGCCCTCGGGCCCCGCTCCCAACTGGAGCAGCGCCGTGTAGCGGCCGCCGCGGGCATCGTCGGGGATAATGTAGTGGTCTCCAAAGAAGGTGCTGAAGTGGCTGCTCGGGACCACCTGGGACTCGATTGATCCGTAGCCTCCGTATTCCGGGTGCCAGGACCAGAGGCTGTCAAAGTCAGGTCCGGCGTCCTTGTGGCGGAATACCTCAGCGCCGCTGGGATCTCGAATGACCAGGAAGGGGGCGATCTCCTCGTGGTTCTGAACGCGAATCGGGCTGACGGCTCCTGCCGCCTTCGGCCGGCCGGCCAGGATAGGACCGGCCCCGGGAATGCGCCACGCCTGAACGGCGGTCCCCCACACCAGGCCCAGATTGGTGGCCATGCCGACAAGGCGGTTGCCGTGGGAGTCCTCCACCCGGTGAGTCGAGTACACGGTGGAACCCAACGGGTACGACGCCGCGTCCAGGTCAAGGTGCGCCGTCAAGTTGGCGTCCATGGTGAGCGTGACAGGACCATCGGCCACCGGGGTGTTTGCGGTAAGCTCCCCCTCCAACCAGTAGTCCCACTCGCCGTCGTAGTGCTGCCGCGCCAGGACCGCCTCCACCTGGTAGGTGCCCGGCAACACGTAGGTCATCTGCATTGTGTCATGGAAGACCGGTGACGGCACGGCGGGCATGTCGGACCGGAAAATCGCCACGCCCCCGACGTTGTAGTCCGAGGGCCCCGTTGCCGGGGCAGGAGGACCGGAGACGGAAATCCCAGCCAGACCTGCGCCTCCCAGGACGAGCACGGGCTCGCCGCTGGCGCCATCCACGGGGATGTCGGCCGGCACGTTGACCGGCCCGGCGATCAGGTGGAAAGGCGTTCCCCAGCTGTCGGGCGGGTCCGCCACGAAGGCGTAGCGCCCCTCCGGAACCCAAACCACCAGCGCGTCGCTATCGGGGTTCTCAAGCAGGGCGCCGCCCTGCGCCCCCGACGCGTCATAGCCATAGGCGAAGTAGTCGAGGTAGCCGCCGTCCAGGGCTCCGCCGTTGGCGTCCTGGGCCTTCAGCACCAGGCGATGCATGGTGTAGGTTGAGGCATCAACTGTCACTGAGGCATTGCTTGTGAGCGACGCCAGAGGCACAAAGAGGAACACCGGCTCCGAGCCGCCCGTCGGGTTGGCGGGGTCGGGGCTCCGCCCGTAAATGGCCAGCGCGTAGGTGCCTTCCTGATCCAGTCCCAGGCCGCTGAATCGCGCCTCGCCCTGGTCACTGGTGGTGGTCACCGCGTCGGGCACCGGGAAATACGCAGCACCGGCCCGGCGCAGCAAGCTCACGCGGGCCCAGGACATCGGCGCCGCCTGCCGGTCCAGCACGATGACGGTGAGGTCCGCCGGAGGCTCAGGCGGGGGCGTCCCGACCTGCACCTCGAAGGGGACACCCTGACTCTCGGCCAGGCCGCCGGTTGCACTGGGGCCGAGCGGACCGGCCGCCAGGCTCACCCGCGCCGAATAGGTGCCTACCGCCTGGGTCGCCGGCACGAACCAGGCAGCGAAGTCCCAGAAAGAGTTGTTCACCGTTGCCACTGGGGTTCCAGCGGCGTCCCGAATTTCTAGGGTGGCCTTCACCGGTGCGAAGGCCTGGGCCACCGGTTCAAAGCGGCCAGCGACCGGATCATAGGCGAAGGTCTGGGCCGGTTCCGGTCGGACCGTAGGGTCTGCGGGCGGCTTGCCGACGGTGGGGCTGCCGGCGGTGGAGCCGCCAGACGATGCCGGACTTGGGCGGGCCCGCCGCAGAACCCGGTCGGCCGGGAATCCCAAGGCTGACGCACCGGCTCCCGATGTGGCGGCCGTGTAGGCCCGCGTCTGCAAATCTGCCGTCAGGTTCCCATGGGCGTCCGGGAAGCTCATCTCAAAAAAGGCGTACTCACCGGGCTGCCAGCCCCCCGTGTGCCAGGGATAGGTAGCCAGATGAGCACTGACGGGCGGTCCGAAGGCGAGGGGGTGGTTCTCCCCCGCCGCCAGTTGCAAGGTGGGCGTGGACAGAGTCCACAGCCACTCCTTCCCCGCCGCCGGCTCCTGGGAAACGGAATCGATCAACGCCCAGTACTGACCTGGCGTCACCGTGACAGCGCCGTCGCCGGACGCGGTCAGGAAACCCCAGAACCAGTCCCCCACGTCGCTGAGGAGAACGGCCGTGTCGGCGAAGCTCGCGTCGGGGGCCAGCTGCAGCGTGGCCACATCGCCCGGGAGCGGCTCAAAGGCAACCGCGGTTGTGGCATCCGTCACCAGCACGTCATGCTGCACCAGGTAATACGCGTCTCTGGCGCTGACCATCCGGAAGTTATAGTGGCCGGGAGTTACGGTCACTTCCGCACTTCCGGCGGAATTCAGCGCAGTCAATGGGTTTTGGGCAACGACGCGGGAGGGCTCATAGGGCGCCGGCAAGCTGGCTTCCAACAGTTCAGCCACCAGCAGCCCACCGACCAGCGGCTGCCCGTCCAGGCGACGCCCCGACACGGTCAGGTGCTGCGCGCCCGTGGCATCCAGGGTCACCTGGGCCGGTGCCCGCACAACGCGGTAATAGAAGAAGTCAGGGTCGGTGCCCTGGGTCAGGATCAGGTAATCGTTGCCATCCGTGGCTTTGGCCCCGGAAATGGTCAGCTTGCCCTGCAGGTCGGCCCTGTCGTCCGACAGCCACTCATAGGTCATGAGGCCATCGGCGTCGGGATAGACGTGATAGATTGTCACCGGCGCGCCGGCAGCGGCCGCGCCGTCGGGCTTCAGAACCTGCAGCGAGAGCCCGGTTGTCGGCTGGTTGGCGACGGTGAGGGCAAGGGAATCTGAGTTCAGCTGACCGCCCGCGGCATCAAAGGACCGCGCCATGAGGTCGTACCTGCCGTCGGCCACCGTGGTCGAGTCCCACGTCAGTTCGAAGAGGCCGCTCTCATCCGTGCCGCCTCCGGCCAGGCCGTACACGGACCCGATCACGGTCTCGGAGGTGCCGGCACTATCAGCGAGGGTGAAATCGACGCGGGACACCTTGGCCGGGTTCGAGACCTGGGCCATGATGCCAACCTCACCGGCCACGTGCGCAGACCGGGAACCGTCTTCCTGTGGCTGGAGGATCTCCAGAGTGTCATACGGCGCGCTGCCCCCTATTACCAGGCCGAGGGCCTTCTGGGCGTCGAGGACGTAGTAGTAGTTGTCACAGACGGTTCCCCACCCGTACGTGCGGCACCCCTCGGGATAGACCCTCTGCCCGGATTGCAGGGCTTCGGCGATGTCCGCCGCTCCCTTGTCCGGATAGACCGAAAGCAGCAGGGC
>CALMNP010000270.1 GCA_937868875.1 uncultured Bacillota bacterium
GGGTCGGGGGTGAGCGTTTGGTGGGAAGGCTGGAGGGCCCGGACGGCACCACCCTCGCAGTCCGTCTCTACGAGAGGCCGGGCTGTCACCTCTGTGAAGAGGCCCTGGACAACCTGGCGGAGGTGGCGCGGACCGTTCCGCTCCACCTGGAGCGCTGCGACATCACGTCCCGCCCGGACTGGTATGAACGCTACCGCGAGCGCATTCCGGTTCTGGCCTGCGGCGGCCGCGAGGTCGGGGCACCCTTGGATGCCTCCCGCATCGCCGCATTCCTCAGGGGGGTCCGGCCATGAAGCTCACGGTGCAGGCGCAGGCCGTCTTCCCGGGGGCGGAACTGGCGCAGGAGGGGCGGGCGCACGACGTCTGACCCGGGGCATACTACACCCGCCGTCAGGCGACAGGAACAGAAGGATTTTTTCCGAGGGCGGGGAATGCTTCCTCATGGCTACTCACGAGCGCAGTGCAGGCACCCCGAGGTACGAGCAGATTGCCCGAGACCTGGCCGAACGCATCAGCCGGGGCGAGTACAGGGAAGGCGAGAAAATCTTTGGCCGCTCCACCCTGGCCGGTACCTACCAGGTTTCCCCGGAGACCATCCGCCGCGCCATCGCCCTGCTTCACAGCCGCGGCGTCCTGGCGGCCGAGGCCGGCAGAGGCGTAACCATCACCTCCGTCTCCAACGCCCAGAAGTTCCTGGAGGAGTTCCGGGCCCGCGAGCACCTGACCGAACTCCAGGAGAAGATCGCCTCGCTGTTCGAGCAGCGCCGCCGCCTGGACGAGGAGATCGAGGGCACGCTGGGCGAGATCTTAGCCTACACCAGCAAGAGCATCAGCACGGTACAGAATCTGACGGAGCTGGTCATCCAGCCCGGCTCGTCCCTGGTGGGGCAGACCCTGGCGTCGGCCCAGATTCGCCTGCGCACCGGCACCACCATCATCGCCGTGGCCAAGGATGGCGAGGACATCTACTCGCCCGGCCCCGACGTGACCCTGGGCGCCGGCGACGTTTTGGTCGCCGTCGGCACCAGCGAGGCCAAGGACAAGCTCAAGCTCCTGGTGGAGGCCTGAGAACCAGGACTGCATCACCTGAACCCTTTTGAACGCGAGCGCCAACCGCCGCCGGCAATGCCGGCGGCTTTCATTTTGTCTTCTCCCAGAAACTCCCTGGGGAGCCGTCGAATGCCGTCGCCAAAGACCTCTTGCCAACTGACAACTCTGATGATAGAGTAAGGTTGCCGGATAAACCTGGCACGGGAGGGAGCACCGCCTATGTGTGGCATCGTTGGCAGCTGGGGAGCGGGGGACCGGGACGCTGAGGCTGTTCTGAAGCGCATGATGGGGGCCATCGGCCACCGCGGTCCAGACGGCATCGGCTTGAAGAGAGCGAGGGGCGGTTGGCTGGGTCATACCCGGCTGGCCATTGTCGACCTCGCGACCGGAATCCAACCCATGCCCAGTCAGACGGGCCGCGCCTGGGCAGTGGTGAACGGCGAGATTTACAACCACCGCGACCTCCGCCGCAACCGGGGAAGGGCCCGCTTCCACACGCGGTCCGACAGCGAGGCCCTGCTGGTGGAAGTGGAGCAGGGCGGGCCCGCCGGGTTGTCGCGTCTGGACGGCATGTTCGCCGCCGCCGTGGCCCTGCCGGGCAGGCTGGTGCTGGCCCGGGATCCGCTGGGTATTAAGCCACTCTATGTCGGCTATGACGCCAACAGAAGACTCCTCTTCGCCTCTGAAATGAAGGCTCT
>CALMNP010000271.1 GCA_937868875.1 uncultured Bacillota bacterium
GTACGCGGCCCTGTCCCTGCCGATCTGGAAGGACTCCTACAAGAACACCGAGGTCATCAAGGCCGCTCCGGCACTGGTGCCGGTAGCCGAAAAGCAGTTCGCCTCCATGCTGCCTCGTCCGGTGTTCATCTCCTGGTATCCGGAGATGTCCACCAAGCTGCAGGTTGAGGTCGAGAACGCCCTTCTCAACAAGAAGACGCCCGAACAGGCCATGAAGGATGCCGCTGACCAGATTCAGCAGATTCGCGCCAAAAACCAGTAACCTGTGTTCGTCCCAGAGTGGAGCGGTCCCCCGGCAGGCGTGTCTGGGGACCGCCCGCTTCTCTGCAGACCCGTGGCCCTGTTGCCTGGTCCCGGATCAGGAGGTGGCGGCAGAGTGACAAGTTCCGCTCCCGGGGCTCCCCGACGCCTGCGCACCGGTCAGACACGCACGCTCCTTTTGGCCTCGGCTCTCATACTTCCCAGCATCATGATTATCTTCGGAGTGATCATCTACCCTCTGCTGAGGGCCCTCTACCTGAGCCTCTTTGAATATAGCCTGACGAAGGTGTCGCACCCGTTTATAGGCCTGGGCAACTATGCGCACATCCTGAGCACACCGGCGTTCTGGGCTTCCATTGAGCGCACTCTTTACTTTACGCTGGTGTCCACGGCGGCCGAACTGGTACTGGGCCTGCTTGTAGCCTTGCTGCTTAATCAGGAATTCTACGGTCGCGGAGTGCTGCGCGCCCTGATCATTATCCCCTGGGCTCTGCCCACCATGGTGAACGGCATGATGTGGCGCTGGATCGACAACGCCGACTACGGCGCCCTCAATGCGCTTCTGACGCAGCTTCATCTCATTCCCGAATACCGCCCGTGGCTGAGCACGCCAATGTCAGCCATGAATATGGTCATCATTGCGGACGTCTGGAAAATGACGCCACTGGTCACCCTGCTTATCCTGGCCTCTCTCCAGACCATCCCCAGGAGCCTGTATGAAAGCTCCAGCCTGGATGGGGCCGGCCGGTGGCGCACTTTCTGGTCGATTGTCTTCCCCTACCTTAAGCCGACCATCCTCATCGTTCTCGTTGTTCGTACGATGGAGGCCTTTAAGGTTTTCGACATCATCTTCATGATGACCCGTGGGGGACCTGCCAACGGGACCCTTACCGTCGCCTACTACACCTACGTCGAGGCCTTCAGCAACCTGCAGCTCGGTTCCGGCGCGGCCTTGTCCTATCTCATTGCGCTTTTCATCCTGGGCTTTGCCATGATCTACGTCAGGCTGCTCCAGACTGGCGACAATTAGGAGGTGCCCCCTGTGGCTTCATCATTTACGGAGCACCGGGCTCGTGCCGCCGGAGGGAGGCCCTGGCCTCGGACCGCCCGGACCCTGGAGCGCGCGTTCCTTTACGTGGCCGCCATCGCCGTCGCCGTGGCAATCATGGCTCCCTTCCTCTGGCTGGTGATCTCCAGCGTCGCCTCCGGAGCCGATCTCCTGGCGAGGCCGCTTCGCTGGCTTCCCACCCACGCCTCGTTTGACCGGTACGTCAAAATCTTCACCAGCATGCAGCCGGGGGAGTCGGCGTTCACCTTCCGCCATGCCCTCGTCAACAGCCTGAAGGTAGCGGCCGGTTCCGTGGGCATCTCCATGGCGGTGGGCGTCTTCGCCGCCTATGCCTTCGCGCGTCTTCGGTTCGTCGGTCGGAATGCTCTGGCACTGCTCTTTCTGACGACTTACATGCTGCCGCCCATCGCTCTGGTCATCCCGCTCTATCTCATCATGGGACATCTTCATCTGCGCGACACGGTCTCGGGGCTGGTCCTCATCTACTGCTCCTTCATTACCCCATACGTCATCTGGATTATGAAGGGGTACTTCGAAGCCATTCCCGTGGAACTGGAAGAGGCGGCCATGGTGGACGGCGCTTCTCGCATAGGCTCGTTGTTCCGGGTCATCCTGCCGCTGTCGGCGCCCGGGCTTGTGACAACCTTCATCTTCTCACTCCTGCTGGCCTGGGATGAGTTTCTGTATGCGCTCATCATGACCTCCAGCGTAAACGCGAAGACGATCCCGGTGGCCATCGCCGAGTTCAGCGGAGCCCACATGATCGATTACGGCATGATGGCTGCAGGTGGCGTCCTGGCCGCCCTACCTCCGGTTCTCATCACGCTTATCCTTCAAAAACAGATCATCAGTGGTCTCACCGCTGGTGCGGTAAAGGGGTAGGAGAAAACCTTGAGACTCACCATTTGCGGCAATATCACGGTTGACCAGCTCATGGGACCCCTCGGGTCCATGCCGGAGTGGGGGACGGAACTGGTTGTGCAGGACTGCCACGAACGCACCGGTGGGGCCATCGCGAACTCCGCTTTTGCCCTGGCGGCGTTGGGTATGAAGGTTCGCCTTCTTAGCGCCGTGGGCGATGATCAGCGGGGCGAATTCATGTTGCGCCAGTTGAAAGGGGCAGGCGTGGATGTCTCCGGTGTGGGCGTCGACCCGCACCGCGCAACCAGCCTGGGTATTTGCCTGATCCGGTCGGACGGTGAGAGGGGCTTTGTCACGTTTCTCGGTGCCCTCGAAGGACTTACCGAGGACGTGCTGTGGCAGGACGCGCCGGCCCTCAAGGATGGCATCTGCTTCCTGAACGGCTACTGGCTGACGCCTGGGTTCTCACCGCCTCGCACCATAGAGGTTCTGAGGCACCTGCGGGCTCAGGGGACACGGACGGTGCTGGACACCGGGTGGGATCCGGCGGGCTGGCCAGAACCCAACCGCCAGGGTATCCTCGCCATGCTCCGCCATATCGATGTCTTCCTGCCGAACGAATCGGAAGCCCAGGCGCTTACGGGAGAGACTGACCCGGAGAAGATGGCCAGGGGGCTGGCGCGTCACAGCGAAGGGCTCATTGTGGTCAAGCTCGGTGCCAGGGGGGCCTTGGCTTGCCAGGGAGGACAGACCACCTGGGTGACAACCACGCCCCGCCAGTTCAAGGACACAACCGGTGCGGGGGACGTCTTCAACGCAGGTTTTCTCTATGGATATCTCCAGGGGTGGCCTGTGGAAAGGGCTATACGGTTCGGACACGCGACGGCGGCGCTGGTACTGGAAACGGGCAGGCGAGGGTTCCCGGTGGCCGATGTTACGGCTGAAATGGACGCCCAGGTGGAATCCGCTCCGCCCGCTGCCGGCGAACACTCGTTTACGTAGTACGCAGCCACAGAGCCATAGCTTTTCATCCAGCGAGGAGGGGGCTCGTGGTCGGCAAAGAGGATCTGGCACGACACATTGAACAGACGCTGCTCCGCCCTTCGGCAACCAGGGAAGAGGTGACATCTTTCCTGGAGGAAGCCCGTCAGTACCCGTTTCATGCAGTGATGGTGAACCCCACGTGGGTGTCGCTGGCCGCCAGGATCCTGGAAGGGACACCGATCCTACCCGGAACGGCCATCGGTTTTCCGCTGGGGGCCACGCTTTCCGAAGTGAAGGCGGAAGAGGCGAGGCGGTCCGTGGCTCTGGGTGCTCGCGAGGTCGACGTCGTCATCAACATTGGAGCTCTCAAGGGACACGACGACGCGCTGGTCCTATCCGATCTGGCGGGTGTCGTAGAAGCCGTGAGGGGCGTACCAGGCGTCGACCCGACGGCGATTACCGTCAAAGCGATCCTGGAGACCTGCTACCTGAGCGATGAAGAGAAGGAGCGGGCCAGCAGGCTGGCCATCGAGGCCGGGTGCGACTTCATCAAGACGTCCACCGGATTTGGGCCCGCAGGCGCTACACCTGCTGATGTTCGGCTCATGAGCCGCGTAGCTGCCGGCCGTGTTCGGGTGAAGGCGGCAGGTGGAGTTGCCACACTGGCCGCAGCCCTCGAGCTTATCGAGGCTGGCGCCGACCGCCTCGGCACCAGCAAGGGTGTGCAGATACTGAACGATTTGGCGTAAGCCGCCGTTTCGAATTCGTATGAACAGAAGGGCCGCCCGGAGGCGGCCCTTCTGTTCATCTTGGAATTCGCGGTTACCAGAGGCCTTAGCGGACCACGGGTTCGACGGCGAAGAT
>CALMNP010000272.1 GCA_937868875.1 uncultured Bacillota bacterium
CCCGCTAGCACAAGGGTGGGGCGAGCCCCCTCCGGGATAAGGGTTAAGGCCTTAATGGCAACATCAAGACCCTTGACGGGCGCAAGCCTGCCTGCAAAGACCAGCACAGGGGTGTTGCCGAATCCAAAGCGCGCCCGGAGAACCGCTTTCTGGGCCGGCGTGGGGGGATGGAGAACGTCTGTCTCTACAGCGTTTTCAATGACGTGCACGTCTCTAGGGCAAATGTTCCGGATGTGCGCGGCTACACGGTCCGCTACCGCGACAACCTCGTCTGCCGCCTGATAGGCACGACGCTCCGTGCCAAGGAGGTATTCGTAATACGCGTCCCCGTCGTCGCAGATGCCACCGCCCAACGACTCGCCGGCCAGATATCCGTGCGTGGTCAGGACCAGGGGCGTGTGGCGCCATTGAAGGCCCTCCCGAACAGCGTCCACCGCCAGGACATCCTCCGCAAGGATCGCGTCCGCATCAGCGGCTGCGGTCAGAAGCTGGGTCGCAAACGCGGTCTTATGCAGTTCTTCTCCTGCCAGACCGCCCAGCTCAGGGGCCCGGGCTCCTCCACTGACCACCGTGACAGAGTGTCCCTGCCTTTCAAGAGCCCTCTTCAGCAGCCGGATATGTGTGGAGATGCCACCCAGGTGCGGGTAGGGCCAGGACGTGGCGATCGTGAGGCGCATGCGGACCCCCCTATCCTCGGGCAGCTGCCTGGCCGCCACCCAGACCGGCCAGGATGCGTTCTGCTTCGGCAGGCTTGCCGGCCATCAACAGGGAGGCGGCTAGCCGCGGTGCGTAGCGGTCGGGTTCGGCCGCAAGGCTCATCGCTTTGCTGAAAAGGGCCTCCGCCTCTGCCGCATAGCCCTTTTCCAGAGCAGCGTCACCCACAATAGCCAACGCCTGCTCATCCTCAGACAGTCCCTCGGCGTCGCCGGTCATTAACTCAACCGCCAGGTCTTTGAACCCTTTACGGTACAACATCTTGCCTACGACGGTCCGCCAGCCCTTCACCGCCTGGCCGTCGTAGACCCTAAGGCTCGACTCGAACAATTCATACAGCCCCAGATCCACCAACCATTCAAGCGTCGCCAGGACCTGCCCCCAATCCGGCGGAACCACAATAGCTGCGGCGCCGGCACGGGAGCAGGCCGCCCCCACAGCCTGGAAGGCGGACCCAACCGCGGGGCTTCGCCCGGCAAGTTGGTCGCAGAGCCGTTCGGCCTCGGCCCAGCGGCCGCGCTGCCACGCAACCAGAATACGAAGCTTGACCGATTCCAGCCCGGCCCCCTCATCCGAAATCGGTTCGGTTGCCAAGGCTTCGGCGCCGTCCCAATCCTGGGCCACGATCCTGGCCGCGGCACGGGCAATCAGCACATTGTCCGTTCCCGGCGCCCGCTCAGCAGATTCTCCGGCACGGGCGTACCGGTGTCCGAGGTAATGTGACTGAGCCAGCAGCTCATCTCGGAACGGGGTTCCGTCAAGGGCCCTTTCAGCCTCGTCCACGAGACCGGCGGGCAGGTCCGGTCGGGCCACCAGTGCGGCCAGGCGCAGGCCGGCTTCGTGGTGGCCGGAGTGGTGGCGAAGACTTGCGGCGTAGCAGTCAATAGCCTCTTTCACCCGACCCATCCGCTCCAGAAGGACGCCCTTGCGGAGCCAGGGCACCCAGGTGCCGGTACCGTCGGCACTGAGGTATACGGAAGGAGCCTCACCGAGGGAAAGGCAGCGCTCAAAGGCCCCCAGGGCTCCGCTCAGGTTACCCTGGCGTTCCAGGACTTGCCCCCTGATCAGCCACAAATCGGTGTAGTCCGGGAAAAGCTCCAGAGCTTCGTCCAGAACCGCCAGGGCCTCAGGGGTGCTGCCCAGGATCTGGTGGCAGTTTGCCAGGTTCCTGAGCAACTTGCTAAAGTACTGCGCCTTTTTCAACTCGGGCCGGGCCGTGCGATAGGACTCCAAGTACTCGTCCCGCGCGGCGGCGTAGTCGCCTTGAACGTAGTACTCGGTGCCCAGGTTGAAGCGAGCGAAGCTGTCATCCGGGTTCCGGCGGACCTGCTCGTGAAGCAGGGCCATATTCCTTTCGGCCTTGTGCTTCGCCTTGCGAACGGAAGGAAGATAGCCATAGTGCATGATGGAAAGCCCTGTGCGCAAGATCCGGCCGCCGGCCCGCTCGATGGGACCCTGAATCTGCTCGTGAATGGTGCCCTCGAAACGATGGCGCGGGTCGTTGTGAAAGAGCCGGACACTGGCGTGGGTGATGCGGTACGTCGGATCGTTGTCGTCCATAAGGCTCTCGACGTTGCAGAAGAGGCCGTCAGCCCCCAGGTTCGTCTCCAGGGCGTGGCGCAAGACCTCCCTGGCCGGCGGGGTGAGTTCTTCATCCGCATCCAACCACAGAATCCAGTCGCCTTTCGCCCGCCTGAGCGATTCGTTCCGGGATGAGGCAAAATCGTCATTCCAGGGGAAGGAGTAGACTCGGGCTCCGTGCTGGCGAGCAATCTCCATGGTCCGGTCCGTTGAACCGGTATCGACGACGATGACCTCGTCCACCACGCCGTCCACGCTTGCCAGGCAGCGCCCGATGCTGTCCTCTTCGTCCCGGGTGATCATGCAGAGACTGATGGACTCCTGCCCGGTTCGCTCCGGCCTGGCGTCGACGAAGAGGTCACCCAGCCAGAGACGGTAGAGGGCCTCCTCCAGGCGCACTCCGGATTGATCCCAGGAGTAGCCGGCAGCGGTGCTGAGCCCCTGCGACACCAGTTTCCGCCGCAGTTCCGGGGAGTCGGCGACCCGCAGCACGGCCGAGGCCATGTCCTCAGGGGAACCTGCCGGGACCAGGAGGCAGTTCTCCCCGTCCCGGGCGTAGGTGCGAAGGCCCTCATTGTCGACCGCAACCACGGGCGTGCCGCTGGCCATCGCCTCCAGGGAGGTAAGCTGAAAGGAGTCATAGCGCGAGCCGGAGAGGAATACGTCTGCCTCCGTATAC
>CALMNP010000273.1 GCA_937868875.1 uncultured Bacillota bacterium
GCGGCGTCAGACATCCTCTCTCTTCCTCCTCGCCTCTTCCAGTTTGCGGCGCAGCGCGTTCACGACCTCGTCGTCGGAGGCGCCCAGATGGTAGGCCTCGGCAGCCAGGCGCTCCGCCGCCAGCTCCAGCTTCTCACGCCGGAGCCGCGGCGGCAGCCCCCGATCGCCTCCGGTGACGAAAGAGCCCTTGCCCCGCGGGGTCTCGATAACGCCGCTCCGCTCCAATTCCTGGTAGGCCTTGGCCACGGTGTTGGGGTTGAGCGCCAACTCCAGGGCCAGGTCACGCACGGACGGCAGGCGGTCGCCCGGGCGCAAGGTGCCGCCGGCCACCGCCTGCCTGACCTGGTCCACAATCTGTCGGTAGATGGGAGTGCCGCTTGAGGGATCAATGTGAAACCACATGCCGCTGCCTCCTAGCTGGCGATCTGCTTGCGCCGGAAGACTTGGACCGCCAGGCCCAGGAACACAAGCGAGGCCGCAGCCAGAACCAGGAGGTCACGCGCGGGCACATGGCCCGCGCCGATAATCTCAGCGGGGTTCAGGTAGTGGAAAGGCAGCATCTTCTGCACGGCCGCCAGGACTCCCTGGCTCCCTTCTATCGTGGAGATGAAGAACAGCAGGAGAGAGATCCCCATGCTGATGCCCACACCCCGCGGGTAGTCGTCGATGAAGAGCGACACCACCAGCAGCAGCCCGCCGAGGGCCGCGAAGACCAGGAACATGTTGACGTCGGCCCAGAACAGGGCTGTCCTGCTGACCTCCGCCCCGGCGGCGACGGCGATGGCCAGCCAGTGCACCAGGGTCAGGACGGCCAGCCCTCCGATGAGTCCGGACCAGCGGGTCAGGAGGACCTGGTCACGCCCCACCGGCAGGGACAGCAGGAACTCCAGATTGCGCTGGTCTGCCTCGCGCGTGATCAGCCCGGCCACGTAAAGGCTGGTGTAGATGGCGAAGACGACGAGGAACAGGCCGTGGTAGAGCATGGCCTCAATCCAGCTGCCCACGGTGAGCGCCGTCCCCTGAAGACCCCAGACAGCCCGCAGGGCAGGCGGCATGCTCTCCACGGCTTTATTCAGGTCGCCGACGATTCCTGTGTCCGCCATGATCCAAAACATGTAGACCAGGAGCCAGCTCACAAATGCTATCAGCAGGGACCAGCCGAGGAGGTTCCCCCGGTCGTTCTTCCACTGTTGCTTCAGCAGCGTCACAACAGGACACCTCCTCAGGAATAGATCTGCTTGCGGCCGAAGGCCTGCACCGCCAGCCAGAGGCTCAGGCCGGAGGCGACGGCAAGCACCGCAGCGTCGCCCCAAGGCAGGTGGCCGTCCATCACCGTGCGGGCCGCGTCAACGTAGGTGAAGGGATTGAAGCTCCGGCCCCACTTTGAGATCCCGGCGACTCGCATACCCAGGTCGATCACGTAGAGCGTGCCGGTTCCGGCCAGTGCGGCCTTGACGCCCAGGCTGTAGTCGTCGATCCAGAGGGATACGAGTAAGGTCAGTGAACCGATCGTTACGGCGAGGAGCCAGTCCTGGGCCAGCATCCAAAAGTAGCCCCCGAAGGACCCGATGACCTGAGAGGCCTTGAGGCCGGCCACCAGCGCCACCCAGACGCTGAGCGTGAGGATGGCCAGATTCGCCGCCATCACGCCCCACCGGTCCAGCAGCAGGCGCGTGCGGTCGACCGGCAGGGTGAGCAGGAAGTCGGCCGTGCTGCGGTCCACCTCACGCGTTATGGCCGACATGGCCAGGAGGCAGGCGTAGACGGGCAGGATCAGGGCCATCCCGGTGCCCATCTTGGCTTGAATGAAGCCGTCTACAGGGCTCAAGCCCGGCAGCGTCCCCATCAAGGCCTGCAGGGCAGGAGGCGCCGCCTGGCCCAGCTTGCTCATCAGGTCGCTCTGCTCCATCGACCTCGCTGCGGACGCCACCGAAATGGTAGTCACAACGCTGGCGGCCAGCCAGATGAAGAGTCCGTTCCGCTGGGCCCGAAAGTGCTGCCAGAATAGGGTCATGCCTGGCCACTCCCTTCTTCGTAGAAGGACCGGAAGACTTCCTCCAGCGGAGGATCGGCTACCGTGAGGTCCGCCAGGCCGTGCCCGGCCAGGGCCCCCAAGAGGGGGTCGAGGTCACCGACGAAGGTGAATTGGGCCTTGCGGCCGTCGAGGCTGAGGTTCCTGATCCCGGCGACTTTCTCCAGGTCGGGCCGATCGCTCTTGAACTCGCAGCTGACGTATTTGACGCGCGTCTTCTTCAGATGATCCACGTGATCTACCGTCACCATGCGGCCGTCCCGAATGATGCCCACCCGGTCGGCCAGCACTTCCACCTCGCCCAGCACGTGGGAGGACATAAACACCGTTTTGCCGCGGCCCTGCTCCTCACGGACGAGGTCCTGGAAGGCCTCCTGCATGAGGGGGTCGAGCCCCGACGTCGGTTCGTCCAGAATCAGAAGTTCAGGGTCGTGCGCCAAGGCAATAAGAATGGACACCTTCTGCTTGTTGCCACGGCTCAAGGTCTTCAGCCGGCGCTTCAGGTCCACATCCAACCGCTCCGCTAAAGCGCGGGCGCGGCTGCGGTCACGCACGCCGCGGACCGCCAGGGCGAAGTCCAGGTTCTGCTGGCCCGTCAGGAAGTCGTAGAGCGCCGGATCGCTGGGCAGATAGCCCACCCCACGGCGCAGTTCCCGGTTCTGCCTGGCAATGTCCAGGCCCAGGACCCTCCCCTCGCCGGCGGTGGGCCGGAGCAGGCCCAGCACCGTTCGAATGAGGGTGGTCTTGCCGGCGCCGTTGGGACCCAGGAAGCCGAAGACCTCGCCGGTCTCAACCGCCAGGTCAACCTCCCTCACCCCTCGGCCGTTCTTATACAGATGGCTGAGTTGCTTGAGTTCCATGGCGTTCATGTGAGTCGCCCCCGAACTGTGTACTTGTGTACTACAACCGTAGTACACCACTCCCACAGCGGCCTGTCAAGACCCAGTCTGTCCAGACCCGGGAGGGCAGAGGAGTGAACCCCGCGTGGGGAGGGAACCCGCGATGGGGCCGGAACACCGCGACCTAAACCTCCGGCAGGGAGGCGCCTTCGTCGCCGCCGCCCTCCTCTTCCATCTCCTCTTCGCGCGGAGCCAACTCCATGACGGTCTGCAGCTTCTTCAGGAGGATCTCCTCCTTGCGGACCACGGTCTGCATGACCTCGGCCACGGACCGCTGGAAGGTCAGGACATCGTCGAAGGTGCATGGGCGGGCTAGGTTCCGGCCCACGGCCTGAACCTTTTCTGCTTCTGCGTTGATCAGGGCCGCAAGGGCCGTTTCCTCCAAGGCGATGGAGTAGAGAAGCTGCGAGATGACCCGGTCCCGGGGCGGAGGCTCGGGCAGGCGCAGACTCATGACGGGCGCCTGCGGTTCAGGCGTATCCTCGATCACCTCCTCCACTTCATCGCCCAGCTCCGGCCGATCCCGACGCGGTATGGGTTCCCGAACCCGCGACGGTCCGGAACTGCCTCCCCATCGGGGCACCCTGCCTTTCCTTGGCTGCTCGCGCACCTGACACCCTCCTCCGCCTCGCCTCCGGCTCGCTGTTATG
>CALMNP010000274.1 GCA_937868875.1 uncultured Bacillota bacterium
GCCCCTGCAAAGTGCCCGGCGGCTGGGCCAGGATAGCGGCGCCGGTGGGGCCGCCGCCCCGGCCAATGGCGCCGCCGCGGCCGTGAAAGAAGACCAGCTGCACCCCCGCCTCCTCCGCCACCGCCGCCAGCTCCGCGTGGGCCCTGTAGAGCGACCAGCTGCTCATCAGGTAGCCGCCGTCCTTGTTGCTGTCGGAGTAACCCAGCAGCACGACCTGGCGGTTGCCCCTGGCCGCCATCTGGGCGCGGTAGGCGGGGTGCCGGAACAGCTCCCGCAGCACCCCTGGCGCCGCGGCCAGGTCGTTCACGGATTCGAACAGGGGCACCAGGTCCAGCAGGCTGACGGCGGCACCGGGGCCTGTCCAGCGGAAGGAGCCGGCCTCCTTGGCCAGGAGCAGGGCAACCAGCAGGTCCCGGGGGCTCTGGGTGTGGCTGACGATGAAGGTGGGCACGGCGTGCGGGTCGATGGCCTTCTCCGCCCAGGGCGCCACCCCAAGGGTATCCAGCGCCTCCCTCGCCCGCGGGGGCAGCGCCACAGCCGCCGCCACCAGGGGCCGGCGGCTCTCCAACTCCATGTTGAGCCATTCATCCCAGGCCTGGTCGCGCGGCACCGTCCCCGCCGCCGTGCCCTCCGGGACGAGGCCTGCCGCGGCGGCCAGCTCGTCCAAGGCCAGGTGCAGGTTGGGGGCGTAGTCCCGCAGTTCCAGGGGCGCCAGGTGAAAGCCGAAGAGGGTCACCTTGTCCTCCAGGCCGGCCAGCAAACGGCCTGCGGCCCGGGTGCCGCCGCCGGCCTCCAGGCTGAGGCGCATCACGCGGAGGTCCTCCACCAGCTCACTGCTGGCGGCATACCCGGGCTCGCCGCTGCCGGGCGGACGGCCGTCCGGCAGGACCACCCCCGCCTCCGCCGCCAGCCAGGCTTCCGTCTGCCGCAGCTTGTGTGCGACGAAGGTCAGGGCCTGGCGGTAGGGCTCCGTAGCGTTGCGCGCGGCGGCCACCCTGGCCACGCCGGGGTACCTGTCCGCGTCGCGCCTCAGGGCGGCCGCCATCTCGGCCGACGGCGGCGAGAGCTGCGCGTCTTGGCTGAACCGCCGGGCCAGTTCCTCCACCTCCGCCAGGTAGCGGCGAAGCACCAGCCGCTTGTGCTGGCGCAGAGTCTGCCGGGTCACCTCGGCGGTGACGTTCGGGTTGCCGTCCCGGTCGCCGCCGATCCAGGAGGAAACGCCCAACAGGGCCGGCACTCGAATGGCGTCGCCAGGGTAGGCTTCCGCCAGCAGGTGGGCCAGCTCCTCATGCAGCTGCGGCAGCACCTGGTAGAAGGTCCCTCCCAGATAGAAGAGCCCCTGCCTGACCTCGTCGGCGACCCGGGGCGAGGCGTCCCGCACGGCGTTGGTCTGCCAGAGCAGCTCCACCTCCGCGGCCAGGTCCTCCTCCAAGGCCGCCCGTTCCCGCGGCGACAGGTCCTCGCGGTCCAGCTGGTCGAGCCAGGCGGCGATGCGCTGCTGCTTCTCCAGGATGGATTGCCGCGCCGCCTCCGTGGGGTGGGCGGTGATGACCAGCCGCGCTTCCAGCCGGTCCAGCATGGACTGCACCTGGGTCGCCGTCAGCCCGGCCAGGCTCCAGCTCGCCACCAGGGCCGCCAGCGACCCGGGCTGCGGCGAGGTGGCGGCGCGGGCGTAGATACGGCGGCGGCGCAGCCTGTGCTGCTGCTCGGCGATGTTGGTGAGCTGAAAGTAGGTGGAAAACGCCCGGATGACCCGGGACGCGGCGGCGGCGTCGAGCTGGTGCAGGAGCGTCTCCAGCTCCGTCTCCACGGCTGCGGCCTCGTCGATCACAGGGACCGAGGACGCCCCAGGCCCCGGCCGCCGAAGAGGCCCGGCGCCATCCGCACCAGCCTGGGTCCCCGCGCTGCGCAGGCCGCGCAGCGTCTTGCAGAGTTCGCGCACCCGCTC
>CALMNP010000275.1 GCA_937868875.1 uncultured Bacillota bacterium
GGCGATGCCCAGGAGTCCCCACTGACTCAGCGCGGTGATGAACTGCCCTACCAACCGAGTACTCCCCCACTCCACGCAGCTGGCCCGCGGGATATCAGACTGAGGCCCGCCTATGCAAGGGTTCTGCTTGCCATGGCCCGGTTCCTACCTCGGGGAGGTGGACTGACGCGGTGCCGTCTGCTGCGAGTGACGATTTCTGCAGGATTGTCCCAGGTTTCGGTCATAGCTGGGTTTCCACGGCGAGACTTAAGTAAACGTGATAGCCGGATACCCCCTGGAGTTTATTTACAAAGATAACTCTACACAACAGCGGTTCGCAATTTCACAATCCCTCCACATGCTTCCCCCAAGATGAAGGTGGACGCCCTGTACGGTCAGGGGCGACACCTGGAGGGAATGCCATGAGAGCAGGATGGATCGCACGTTCCGGAGCACTCGCCCTGGTTCTCGGAGTGGCCCTGAGTCTTTCACCGGGCGCGGCGGCCCTGGCCGACGGGGGAGCAGCCCCCGGGGCGCAGGCGCCGGCCGCTTCGGGAGGCATCCGCGTCAAGTCGATGGACCTCTCGCTCCGCCCCGAGTACGACACCAGCGACGCCCTCATTATCTACGACTTCGCCCTGGCCAACACCGGCGCCGCCGCCTACGACGGCGAGGTGCGGTTCCACGTGCCCAAAGGCGCGACCAAGCAGGTGCATGTGTGCGAGCAGGTGGACGGCAACAAGCATGCCATCTGCCGCCCCTATACGACGTCCAACGACGGCGACGAGAGCACGCTCACCTGGACGCCCAGCAAGCCCATCGGTGCGGGGCAGAGCTACCCCATCTACATTGAGTACTACTACAACCCCATTCAGGGGAAGAGCGCCAAGACCGTGGACTTCCGTTATCATCCCTCGTACCCGGTGGACCAGTTGAACCTGGGCGTGGCCCAGCCGGCACGGTCTTCCGGCTTCACGATTGAACCTTCGGCTACCGGCACCGTCACGGCCGACGACGGCCTGACCTACTACACCTACAATCTCAAGAACCTGTCGGCGGACAA
>CALMNP010000276.1 GCA_937868875.1 uncultured Bacillota bacterium
TCAATCCCTTACCCCTTCACGCCACCGGTGCGCAGCCCCTGAATGAAGTAGCGCTGCAGGAAGACGAACATCAGGAGTTCAGGCACGACGGCCAGGGTGGTGGCTGCAAACACGGTGCTCCACTGGGTGCCGTGAGCGTTGAAGAACAGGCGTATGCCGATAGGCAGGGTGCGCAGGTCCGGGTTGCGGATGAGCAGCGACGCCCACCAGAAGTCGTCCCAGGCTCCGAGGAAACTGAAGATGGACAGCGTGGCCAGGGCCGGCGCCGCCAGGGGCAGCAGCACGCGGCTGTAGATGGTCCAGTGGGATCCGCCGTCGATGAGCGTGGCCTCGGTCAGCTCACGCGGTATCTCTTCAAAGAAGCCTCGCAGCAGGAAGGTATTGCCCGCCACGCCGGACGAGACGTAGATGACCCACAACCCCAGCCAGGAGTCCATCAGGCCAAAGTCCTTGACCACCGTGAACTTGGGCAGCAAGGCAATGAGGTCGGGGATCATCATGGTCACCAGGAAGAGGCTGTAGAGCGCTTCCTTACCCGGGAACTCGATGCGGGCGAAGGCGTAGGCCGACATGGTGGAGATGAGGAAGGTCAGAGCCGTCGCCACCACCGAGACGATGATGCTGTTCAGGGCGTAGTGCTGGAATCCACCCTCCGTCCAGGCGCGCACGAAATGCTTCAGGGTGGCGTGGGCGGGCCAGAGGGTTGGAGGATGGGGCATGATCCAGGTCTCGGGGTTCAGGGCCGTCGACACCATGTAGAGGAAAGGCAACAGCATGATGATGGCGCCGGCTGTCAGGACGATGTACAGCAGCAGCTTGGTCCCGCTCTTCATCCGGGCCACCCCCTAGTACTGCACCCCGGCGCCCCGCAGGAAGCGGCGCTGGGCAAAGCTGATCACGGCGACCGTGATGCCCATCAGGATGCCGATGGCCGTACCGTAGCCGAAGTCGAGGTACTTGAAGGCCTGGGTGTACATGTAGCTGAGCCAGACCTCTGTGGTGCCCAGGGGCCCGCCGGCAGTCAGCAGGAACACGGAGAGGAAGACGTTGAAGCCGCCGATGATCAGCATCACCAGAACGAAGGCGATGGCGGGCCGCAGCAGCGGCAGCGTGATGCGCCGGAAGACCTGGCTCGGGTTGGCCCCGTCTACCGCGGCCGCCTCGTACAGTTCCGGCGGAATAGACTGCAGGGCGGCCAGGAAAATGACCATGTTCCAGCCGATGCCCTTCCAGATGCCCAGCAGGTTGATGGGCACCTGGGCGGGCCAGGTGTTCTGCAGCCAGTCCACCGGCTGCGGCAGAACGTGCAGCACCTCGGTCAGGAAGTAGTTCACCGGACCGGGGCCGGAGCTGAACAGGTAGGCGAAGATATAGGAGACCACCAGCCACGAGGTGACGACGGGCAGGTAGTAAAGCGTTCGAAAGAAGACCTTGCCGCGAAGCCGGGCGTTGAGCAGCAGCGCCGTGCCGAGGCCCAGGGCCATCTGCGACGGCACCGTGACCACCACGTAGATCAGGGTGTTTCGCACCGCAAGCCAGAACGTCGGGTCCTGGGTGAGGGCGTGGCGGTAGTTGGCCAGGCCAAGGAACTGGCTGTCCGTCGGCGACATCAGGTCCCACTGATAGAGGCTCATCTTCACGCCTTTGGCCAGGGGGTACAGGACAAAGATCAGGAACAGCAGGACCCCCGGCAGCAGGAACGGCAGGGCCGTTGCCAGCTGGCGCAGGGAACGGGGCAGCCGAAGACGCGGAAGGCGCAGAGACCGGTGCAGGGGCCGAGAGGATAGGGCCGGTGCTGCTTTCACCTGCCTGCCACCACCTTCAGAAAGGCTTGGAAGGAAGAGGGCCCGGGGCCGGAGCGCCGGGCCCTCTGCGGCATCGTTACTGAGCCAGCAGAGCGTCGATCTGCTTGGCCGCGTCGTCCAGGGCCTTCTTGGCGTTGGACTTGCCGCGGATGGCAGCCTCAAAGCTGTCGCTCAGGACCTTGTCGATCTTGGGCCAGTTGGGGCTGACGGTGCGAGGCTTGGCCGTCGCCAGTTGCGTCACGTAGGGCGCGAAGTATGGTACCGCCTTCATGACGTCGGACTGGGAGGCGCTCTGCGTCACCGGCATCTGCCCGACCTTGGCCATCGCCGCCTGCGCCTCATCAGACAGCATGTACTTCACAAACTCCCATGCCGCCTCCTGGTGCTTGGAGGTCTTGAAGAGGACGACGTTCTCGCCGCCTACCACGGAGATCGAGCCGCCCGGGCCGGCCGGCATCGGCGCGCCCACTACCTTGTCGCCCATGTCCTTGGCGATGATGGGGAAGAACCAGGGGCCATCGCTGATGGCAGCATAGTTGCCGGCCTTGAAGCCGCCCCACGGGTCCGGCTTGGCACCCAGGAGCGAGGGGCCGATGAGCCCGGCGCTCTTCATGTCGATGAGCCACTGCAGAGCAGCCACGGACTGGTCGGAGTTGAGGTAGCCCGAGGCCTTGGTGAACTGGTCATCGGTCACCTGGCCGCCGGCGCTCCAGAACCAGGGCAGGGTCTGCCAGGGTCCGGGGCCGCCTAGCGCTAGGCCCCATTTGTCCTTCTGGCCCTTAATCTTCTCGGCCATCTGCTTGACTTCATCCAGGGTCTTGGGAGGATCGGTCAGCCCGGCCAGCTTCAGCAGGTCCTTGTTGTAGATGGCGACCTGCGTGTTGGTGTCGAGGGGTACGCCGTAGTAGTGACCCTTGTACAAGTTGGTGGAGAGCGGCCCGGGGAAGACCTGACTCTTGATGTCGCTGAACCCGGGGAGGTTGTCCACCTGAACCAGGGCGCCGAGCTTGGCAAACTCCGGCGTCCAGATGATGTCCATACGCATCACGTCGGGGAGCGCCCCGCCGCTGACGGCGGTGACCAGGTTGTCGTGCAGGCCGTCGTAGGGCATGACCTGGGCCTTGACCGTGATGTTCGGGTGCTTCGCCTGGAAGGCGGGAACGACCACTTCGTTCAGAGCCTTGTTTTCAGGGCCGTCCGTGCTGTACGTGTGCCAGAAGGTGATCGTGACCTTCTCATCTTGCTTGGGCTGATCCGTCGTGGGAGCGGCCGCCTTGCTGCCGCACCCGGCCAGGGAGAACATCAGCGTCAGTCCCAGGACCACTGCGATAATCCTCTTCATCTGTGCATCTCCTTCGCCCACAGTACTTGATACACGAGGCACCGTGACATGCGCCCGAGTTTGTGCGGCGATCCTCCCCCCCTACTCCAGCAGGCTCACAAGGTTCACTCTGGGTTGGTCCTCGTCCTCCGCATAGATCGGGGGCTTGAAGACCTCCTCCAAAACGACGGTCGCTGCGCCGATCAGCCAGGCGTCGGCCCCCAGCGTAGCCGGAACGACGCGGATGTCATCGGCCAGGACGGAGAAGGCGCGCTCCCGCAGTCCCTGCCTGACCGGGTCCAGCAACAGGTCGCCCGCCTGCGCCACGGCCTCACCGCCGATAACGATGCGATCCGGGTTCAGCAAGTTGACGGCGTTGGCCAGCCCCACGCCCAGGTACCGACCGGCCTCCGCCAGGGCGTGCCGGGCGGCGCGGTCTCCCTGACGGGCTGCCGCCACGACGTCGTCGCGGGTGATGTCCCGGTTGCCGCCGACCAGAAGGCCCACCAGGACCGAGCCCGGGAACTGATCCGCCGCTTCACGCGCCAGCCGCACGATGGCGGCGTCCGAGGCGAAGGCCTCGACGCAGCCGCGATTGCCGCAGGCGCAGCGCGGGCCGTTGGGGTCGATGGTGATGTGGCCGAACTCCCCGGCGCCCTTGCTGCCGCCGCGGTAGAGCTGACCGCCGATGATGATGCCCGAGCCGATGCCGATGCCCACCGTCACCCCCAGCATGTTCACCGACCCCTGACCGGCACCGTACCAGTGCTCGGCCAGGGCGAAGCCGTTGGCGTCGTTGTCGATGAAGACCGGCAGGCCCAGTTCCTTTTCCAGCACCGCCTTCAGGGGGATGTCGCGCCAGTTGAGAAAGTACGAGGAGAGGGACACGCCCGTGCGAGGGTCCACCAGGCCGGGAAGCACGACGCCGATGCCGATGACC
>CALMNP010000277.1 GCA_937868875.1 uncultured Bacillota bacterium
ACCGGCACGATCTTTGCCGTGGTCAAGGCCCGCGCCCTCTGGTTCGGCGGCCTGTTCCCGGTGATCTTCGTGCTCTCTGCACTGGTTTCGGGCACCGCGCTGATTACCGTTGTTGCGGCGGTTCGCGACCGGGTTGCCGGCCGCAGGCTGGACGAGAAGCTCATCTTCGAGCTGGGCCGGGTGCTCCTCCTCTTCCTCTTCATCGACCTGGGCCTTGAGTTCTATGAGTTCCTCGTCGCCGGCATGAGCCTGATTCCCCATGAGATGGAGACGCTGGCGACCATGACCACGGGCCGGATGGCCTGGTCCTTCTGGGGAGTGCAGCTTCTGCTTGGCGGCGCCCTGCCGACCATCCTGCTGCTCCTCCCCCGGCGCTCTGTGAAGACCATCATAGCCGCGGCGGCGATGGTGGTGGTGGGTATCGTCGGCGTCCGCTTCAACATCGTCGTGCCGCCTCTGCTGCCGCCGGTGCTGGAGGGCCTGCCCTGGGCCGACTACGCGCCGTCCCTGATCGAGTGGGTCTCCAGCTTCGGCCTCATCGCGCTTGGCGTGCTGGGGCTGAGCGTCGCCAACGAACTCCTGCCGCTCGATCCGTCCGAACAGTCTGGAGGTGAACAGGCATGAGTGAGAAGCAGAACGGGAAGCAGAACGGCAACCAGGAGCGCCTGGTCAGCCGGCGCAGTGTCGTCCAGGGCGCGGCCGCCCTCGGCGCCGCGACCCTGGCGATGCCCCTGGCCGAGCCGGGGCACAACCCCTTTGCCAACTGGTGGACCTCGTCGAAGCCGCACGGCATCGGCGACGCCAACGAGGACTATGATGCCACGGACGTCATCTACTCCGTCTGCGAGCAATGCAACACCTTCTGCACCATCAAGACGGTGGTCACGAAGCCCGGCACCACCGGTGCCACCTCAATCATCCGCAAGATTGCCGGCAACCCCTACAGCCCCCTGAACACCCAGCCCTTCGGTCAGGTTGCTTACAACACCCCCGTGGCGGAGGCGGCCAAGGGCCACGGCGACGTGGCGGTGGACGGCCGCGGCTTCCGCGGCGGCCGCACCTGCCTGAAGGGGCAGGCCGGCATTCAGACCGCCTACGATACCTTTCGCCTGGCCACGCCCCTCAAACGCGTCGGTCCCCGTGGCTCCGGCAAGTGGCAGAGCGTTACCTGGAACCAGGCGATCGCCGAGATCACCGGCGGCGCGAAGGACCTGGGCACCCCTGGCCTGCGCGACTTCTGGGCCTTCGCCCCACAGGAACCCGTCCTGGCCGACTGGGAGAAGGTCAAGAAGGGCGAGCTGACCCAGGAGGACTTTGACGCCAGGTACAAGGATGTGCTCATTGACACGAAGCACCCCGACCTGGGCCCGAAGTCCAACCAGCTGGTCTCCATCAACGGCGACCGCCAGGATTTTGTGGTCCGGACCATCAACCAGTGCTTCGGCAGCCTGAACAACTTCGACCACGGCGGCATCTGCGGCGTCACGGGGGTGATGGGCAACGTGCGCTCCCACGAGGGCAAGCAGAAGAAGCGCATGTACGCGGACCTGGCCCACACCGAGTACCTGATCGTCTGGGGCACCAACCCGATGGTCGCCAACAAGGGTCCCACCTGGCTGGCGCCCGCACTGACCAACGCCCTGGCCCGCGGCATGAAGATGGTGGTCATCGACCCCCGCCTCTCCAAGTCCGCCGAGAAAGCCCACCTCTGGGTGCCCGTCAAGCCTGGCTTCGATGCCGCCCTGGCCCTGGGCATCGGTCGCTGGATCGTCGAGAACCGCCGCTATGACGAGCGCTACCTGGTGACCCCCGGCCCGAAGGCGGCAAAAGAGGCGCACGAGCCCACCTGGTCTGACGCCGCCCACCTGGTCAACCTTTCCGATCCCAAGCGTCCGAAGCTCCGCGCCAAGGACCTGGGCATCGGCGACGAAAAGCAGTACGTGGTCCTGGTGGGCGGGCAGCCCGTGCCCCACGACCAGGCCGGCCCCGCCGACCTGGAGGTCGACGGGGAAATCAACGGCATTCGCGTCAAGTCAGCCTTCACCCTGTACAAGGAGCGGGTGATGGAGAAGACGCTGGCTGAATACGCCGAGCTGGCAGGCGTTGACATTCGCGTTATGGAGCAGATCGCGCGGGATTTCACCTCGCACGGCAAGCGGGCTGTCGTCATGAGCTACCGCGGCCCGGCGATGCACGCCAACGGCTTCTACACCCTGCGGGCGATCAACGCCCTCAACTTCCTGGTCGGCAACCACGACTGGAAGGGCGGCGAGATTTCCGCCGGCGCTCGCTTCGCTGAGCTCGCCGGCGCCTACGTCCTCGACAAGGTGCCCGGGGGCTACAAACCGTGGGGCGTGCCCATCACCCGCGAGAAGGCGGTCTACGAAAAGACCAGCCTCTTCAAGCGGGATGGCTATCCGGCGCGCCGGCCGTGGAACGTGCTCGGCGGCAACCTCTCCCACGAGGTTCTGCCCAGCGCCGCCGACGCCTACCCCTACGCCGTCAAGGCGCTCTTCCTGAACCGGGTGAGTCCCGTGGTCTCGGCGCCCAACGGTGAGGTTCAGGCCCGCATCCTGCGGGATACGAAGGCCGTGCCCCTGCTGGTCGCGTTCGACGTGGTGATCGGCGACTCGTCTCAGTACGCGGACTACATCCTGCCGGACCAGGTCTACCTGGAGCGCTTCGGCCTGCAGACGATCTACCCGAATCAGCCGCTCAGGATCAGCACCATCATGCAGCCGGTCACCCGGGTCATGGAGGGACCGCGGCCGGTGGAGGACGTCTGGCTTGACCTGATCAAGGCGATGGGCCTGCCCGGTGCCGGCAAGGGGGCCGTCCCCGGCGGCGGCGGCCTGAACCGCGCCAGCGACTTCTACCTGAAGGTCGCGGCGAACATCGCCCTGGACGGCACGCCCGTGCCCGACGCGTCCGCGGAGGAGCTGCGCATCTTTGAAGAATCCCGCCGCAAGGCCCTGGGTGCGGCCTTCGACCTGAATGCCTGGAAGGCAGCGGTGAGGCCCGAGGAGTGGCCGAAGGTGGTCTACGTGCTCAACCGTGGCGGCCGCTTCGAGGCGCCAGGCAAGGAGTACGACGGCGACTGGATCAGATACCGCTTCGGCGCTCAGTGCAACTTCTACGACGAGGTCTCCGCCCGGGCGAAGAGTTCGTTCGACGGTCGTTTCCTTGACGGGCTGCCGCGGTTCGAGCCCGTCAAGACCTACAGCGGCAAGCCGGTGGAAGACGGCCTGCCGCTGCAGATGATCAACTGGAAGGCGCGCCAGCTGGGCACCCACCGCAACATCGACGATGCCTGGCTGCGCGAAATCCGGCCCTCCAACCCCATCTGGATCAACCCCCGGGACGCGGCGGTCCGCGGGCTGAAGAACGGCGACCGGGTGCGCGTGCACACCGTTGGCGGTTTTGAGGCCGAGGCCCAGGTGATGGTCACCCAGTCCATCCGCCCGGGCGTGGTCGGAGCCGACTTCAGCTATGGCCACACAGCCTACGGCTCACGCCCGGTGGAGATCGACGGTGAGACCATCTCCCCGGCCAAGGGCTACGGCCATACTCCCTACGACCTGGCCCCGCCGCTCCACGAAGAGGCCGGACTGGCCCGGGGCCGCGGAGCCGGCTTCAACGTCAACGCCATCCAGCGCCTCGACGAGTCCCTGGCCAACGCCGGCCTGCTGGACGAGGTCGTGGGGGGCTCCGCCCAGTATGACACCTGGGTGGAGATCGAGAAGGCCTGATCGGAGTCCGCCCACAAGGCGTGGCCCGAGTCCGCCGCGGCCCGA
>CALMNP010000278.1 GCA_937868875.1 uncultured Bacillota bacterium
GAAGAGCCGAACTGGTGGAACACCCTGCGTACGGAACTGACCAAGCAGGCAGGCGCCGCCGGTGCGCCTGCGCCCCGCCGATAAACCCGCGCCTTCCCGCCAGCACCCGGGCTCAGCCCGGGTGCTTTTGCCGGGAGGAACCTCCGTCAGCCGAAGCGAATGCTCGTGCTATGAACATCCAGCCGCCACAAGGGCCGGGGTCCCTGGTCATTCTGTCCCGCGTGCTGGGAGGCTCTGTCCTGCAGGACCCCCTGCAGGAAGGCGACTTTCTGGCTGCGCGCGTCCTGGCCCAGGCCGAGGGTCGCGTCGCCCTGCTGGTGCGGGGGGCCCGGTTGGAGGCCAAGACGGACGTCCCTCTCCAGGTGGGTCAGATACTGCAGTTGCGCGTCAAGGAGCTTCAGTCAGACCGCCTGGTCCTGCAGTTGGCGGACCCGGCTGCCGCCCGCGCGGCGGTGCAGGCCGCCAGTCAGGACGGCATGCCGTCGCCGCCGTGGCTGGCCGCGGCTCTTCTGCCTCTCCTGGTGGGAGGGCAACCGGCCGAGGCTGGTATTCGTGTTGATCGGGAGCCGGCGGAGCCGGAGCGACGCGCTGGACCGAAGCCGGCCGAATTGCAGGTGGTCATCTACTGGGAGGGGCCGGAACTGGGGCCGGTGCAGGTGCGGCTCGGCCTGCCGTCGGAAGGCCCTGGCGGGGCGCCGGCGGGATCGAGCGGGTTGGCAGCGGGGCTGTCTCTCCGTTTCATCGTAGCCACGCCCGAGGCCCGGTCGCTGGTCCTGGAGGACCTGCCGGCCCTTCAGCAGGCCCTGGCGTCCCTGGGCTGGACGGAGACCCAGGTCGGTTGCCAGATGGCTCCGGCAGCCCTCCTCCGGGCGGAACGTCAGGCCGGCCTGCCGCTGAGGCCGGGCCGCCTGGACCTGCTCGGCTGAGGCTGCCGGGGGAGGGCTACGGGGGAAGGGGTGCCGCGATGGGTGAGCAGGACAAGCGTTCTAAGACGCACAGGCCCCGCCTGGCGGCGGCCCTCCGGTACGCGCCGCCGGACGACCCGGCGCCGCGGGTGATGGCGGCGGGCAGGGGGGAGTTCGCCGGGCGTATTGTGGAAGAGGCCCGCCTGGCCGGGGTCCCGGTGGTGGAGGATCCGCACCTGGCGGCGTCGCTGGCGGGTCTGGAGGGCGGACGAGTCATTCCCGCCGAGTTGTACCCGGCCGTGGCCCAGGTGCTGGCGTTCCTCTGCCGCCTGGATGAAAAGGCCGGCCGGCGCATGATGCCTCCGGGGGGTCAGCCATGATTGCCGGCATCGGCGTTGACGTCGTGGAAGTGGGTCGCCTCAGGGAAGCGTCGAATCGGGAAAGGCTTCTGGCCCGTCTCTTCACGGTGGGGGAGCTGTCGGACTGCTGGGGGGCGCACCGCTGGCAGTCGCTGGCCGCCCGTTTCGCCGCCAAGGAGGCGGTGCTGAAGGCCCTGGGCACGGGGCTCCGGGGCATGCGCTGGCAGGACATCGAGGTGATTCGGAACGACCTGGGCAGGCCCGGCGTGCGCCTGGCGGGGGAGGCAGCCCGGCAGGCGGAGCGCCTGGGCGTTGCCGAGGTGCTCATCTCGCTCAGCCATACAGAGCACTATGCCGTGGCCCAGGCCGTGGCGGTGCGGTCCGAACGGGAGCCCCGGCGGGAGGGGAGCAAGCCGTGAGAGTGGCCTTTATGGAGCAGGTGCGGTCCATGGATCGGCGGGCCTCGGAACGCTTCGGCGTGACGGGACTGCAGTTGATGGAGAACGCCGGGGCGCGTGTGGCGGCGGCCGCCGTCCGGATGCGTCGGGGCGACGGCCCGGTGCTGATCCTGGCCGGCAAAGGCAATAACGGTGGCGACGGGCTGGTGGCGGGACGCCATCTGCAGACGGAGGGCGTGCCCGTCGTCGTGGCCCTGGTCTGCCGGGAGGACGAGGTTTCGGGCGATGCCCGCGTCAACCTGGACATCGCCCGGCGCTGCGGCCTAGACCTGCGCGTTGTCGCGGAAGAGTCCGGCCTGGGCGCCCTTGGGGCCTTGCGGCCGTCGCTGGTGATCGATGCCCTGCTGGGAACCGGCGTCCACGGCGCTCCCCGCGGGGTCACCGCCGCCGCCATTCGCCTGGTGGGCGAATTCTCCGCTCCGGTCCTGGCCGTGGACGTCCCCTCCGGTCTGGATGCTGACAGCGGCCGGGCCGAAGGCGACTGCGTCCGGGCGGATCGGACGGTGACCATGGGCTGCCTGAAGCCAGGCCTCGTACAATACCCCGGCCGCACCCTGGCAGGCGAGGTGGAGGTGGCCGCCATTGGCTGGCCCCTGGCTGCCATCGAAGCAGAGGGGCTGCGCCTGGCCGTTACCGACCGGTCGGAGGTCGCCGCCTGGCTGCCACGGCGCAAGCCTGACGCTCACAAGGGCACGGCCGGCCATCTGCTGGTGGTGGCCGGATCCCGGGGACTTACCGGAGCCGCCGCGCTGGCCTCCCGGGCCGGCCTGCGGGCCGGCGCCGGCCTGGTAACCCTGGCCCTGCCCGCCAGTCTGCAGCCCCTGCTGGCCTCACGCCTGGACGAGGTGATGACCCTTCCTGTGGCCGAGACCTCTGCCCAATCCCTGTCCGAGCGGGCCTGGACGGCGGTCCTCGACTTCCTCGGGCGGTGCCGCGCTCTGGCCCTGGGCCCTGGGTTCAGCCGGGACAGCGAGCCCCTGGCCCTGGCGGCTCGGGCCGCCGTTGAGGCCCCGGTGCCGGCGGTGCTGGACGCCGACGGCCTTCAAGCCCTGGCTGGCCGGCTGGACCTGCTGCAGGCAGCGAAGGCCTGGCGCGTTCTGACCCCCCATCCGGGGGAGATGGGTACGCTGCTGGGGCTCACGGTGGAGCAGGTCCAGGGGGACCGCATCGGCGCCGCCCGTGAAGCAGCGCGTCGGAGCGGGGCCGTGGTCGTACTGAAGGGCGCCCCCACCGTGGTGGCGCGTCCGGACGGCGAGGCGCGCCTGAACCCCACCGGCAATCCAGCCCTGGCCACAGGGGGCAGCGGAGACGTGCTCACCGGTCTCATCGGCGGCCTCCTGGCTCAGGGGCTCGGGCCCTGGGAGGCGGCGGTGGCCGGTGTCTACGTGCACGGACTGTGCGGCGACCTGGCCGCTGCCGAGCTGGGGCCCGTGGGGGCCCTGGCCGGCGACATCAGTGAAAGGATTCCCCTGGCCCTGCGCCAGGCTGCAATCTTGGAGGAAGCATGAACGGCAGTTACCCGGCTGACCCATCCATCACCCGAACCTGGACGGAAATCGATCTGGATGCCATCTCTCACAACCTGCGGCTCCTGGCCGGCCGGACGGCCCCGGGGGCCAAGATCATGGCCGTAGTCAAGGCCGATGGTTACGGCCACGGCGCTCTGGAAGTATCCCGCACCGCCCTGGGGGCCGGGGCCAGCTGTCTGGGCGTGGCCATGCTGGACGAGGCCCTGGCCCTGCGCCGCGCCGGCGTGGTGGCGCCCATTCTGGTGCTTGGATACACGGCGCCCAGCCTGGCCGCCGAGGCGGTGGCCGGCGGCGTCTCGCTCACGGTCTACCAGCGCGAGGCCCTGGACGCCCTGGATGAAGCGGGGCGGAGGCTGGGCCAGGGCGCCCGGGTCCACGTCAAAGTGGACACGGGCATGGGGCGCATCGGCCTGCAGCCGGAGGAGGCCGTGGCCTTCTGCCGCGAGGTGGCGGGCCGCCAGTGGGTGACCCTGGAGGGCATCTTCACTCACTTCGCCGCCGCCGACCGCCGCGACAAGGCCTACACCCTTCGCCAGTTCCAGCGCTTTGCCGGGGTACTGGAGGCGCTGGAGAAGGAGGGCATCCGCGTCCCTTTCCGCCACGCCGCCAACAGCGCCGCCCTCATCGACCTGCCGGAGACCCACCTGGACCTGGTTCGCCTGGGCATCGCCCTGTACGGCCTGCAGCCTTCGGACGAGCTGACTCACCGCCTTCCCCTGCAGCCGGCCATGACCTGGAAGACCCGCGTCGTGCATGTCAAGGAGGCGCCCCGAGGGGCCGCCATCTCCTACGGCTGCACCTTTGAGACGCAGCGCCCGTCTACCATCGTCACCCTGCCCGTGGGCTACGCCGACGGGTATTCGCGCAATTGGTCCAACCGGGGGCAGGTGCTGCTGGCTGGGCAACTCGTGCCCGTGGTGGGGCGGGTCTGCATGGACCAGACCATGGTGGACGCCACGGCCCTGAGCGAGGCGGGCCTGGACATCCGTGTCGGCGATGAGGCCGTCCTGATGGGGCGCCAGGGAGAGGCTTTCCTCAGCGCCGACGAGCTGGCGGAGGGGCTCGGCACCATCAGCTACGAGATCGTTTGCCTGGTGGGCAAGCGCGTGCCCCGCGTCTACCTGAAGGGTGGGCGCATGGTCGGCGTCAGTTCCGCTCTTCCCTAGGATCGGCGGGGGACGCCAGCCCCAGTACGAGGCTGCTCCGACCGGGCCAAAGGACGCGGCGCGTGGTTTCCGCTGGCCTGGGCAGTGTATATACTGGGTTAGCACGGTGACAGCAAGCCTCCCGCCGGCCGGAGGTGGTTGCCCTGGGAGCCATGCGCCGCGTCATGATTACGCTACCCAGCTCGCTTCTGCAGGAGGTGGACGGTCTGGCAGCCAACGACAGGGTTACGCGCAGCGAGTTTATCCGCCAGGCGATGAACCGGTACCTGCAGCAGCGCCGGCGCCTGGACTTGCAGGAACGGCTCAAGCGAGGCTATCAGGAAATGGGGGGCCTCAACCTGGCCCTGGCCGAGGAAGGGCTCGCCCTTGACCAGGAATCTCTGGCCCTCATCGGGAAGAAAGGCAGCCCATGAGTCGCCAGCAGCCGAGCATCCGGCGCGGTGACGTATATTACGCGGACCTCAGCCCGGTGATCGGTTCGGAACAGGGCGGCGTACGGCCCGTGCTCATCGTGCAGAACGACATCGGCAATAAGTACAGCCCAACGGTCATCGTCTCGGCTATCACCAGCCAGATCGATAAGGCCAGGCTGCCCATCCACGTGGAGTTGGAAGCGGCGTCCTACGGGCTGGAACGTGACTCGGTCATCCTGCTGGAGCAGATTCGCACCATCGACAAGCGGCGGCTGCGCGAAAAGGTGACGCGCCTGGACAACACGGTCATGGCCAAAGTAGACGAGGCGCTCCTCATCAGCCTGGGGCTGAAAGAGATGTAGCCTGTTTGCAGGATGTTGACACGCCCCCCAACGTGGCTTGACTCCATCCGGGTACGATGACAGTGCTGGAGGAACACACGGACCTCCAAGCACTGAAAGGAGTTGAGCGACACGAAGCGTTGGTGGGTTCTCACCCTCGGCCTGGCGGCTGTGCTGATAGGCCTGGCGGCCGTTCCCAGCCTGGCGGCTGCGGACGGTGCTGCATCGTTCTTCGGCAAGGTCGGTCGGGTGGCGCGGCTCCAGGGTTCCGGGCCGATGATGGGCGGCGCCCGAATCGGTCCCCTGGATGACCAGGTTTCGTCCCTTCTCGGCATGTCTCTGGCCGACCTGCGGGCGGCCCGGCAGAGCGGCAAGTCCCTGGCGGAGATCGCCGCAGACAAGGGCATCAGCCGCGACACGCTGGT
>CALMNP010000279.1 GCA_937868875.1 uncultured Bacillota bacterium
GGCTTCAGCCGTGGGGAGAGTCAATGGTCCTGCTCCGCATCCTCCAGAATGTCATCAAGACGGTCCTGCTGGATCTCCCGCCGCTCGTCCGCCGCACTTGCTGCCTGCGTGGCTACGGCCGGACTTGATGCCTCTTCGGCCACTTTCGGGCGGGACGGATTCTTGACCTCTTCCGAAAGCAGCGGGGCCTCCCTTGACGTAAGGGACGGGCCCGAAGCAGGCCGGTTGAAACGAGCGTCGTGCGCCATGCAAATCGCCTCCGCGGCTAGTCTTCGCTGGAGTCACGAACATATGCGGCGCCGACGCCGCGTGAGGTGATCGGCGGCCGCACGCCGCGCCGGAAGGAGCCGTGCCCCCGCTTGGCGAACGGTCCCCGCCAGAAGCCAGGAGGTGCAGCCATGAAGGCAGGGGTAACGGGTGCGACCGGATTTCTGGGTTCCAACCTTGTGCGGCTGCTCCTGGAGCAGGGTCACCAGGTCAGGGTGGTGCGGCGGGAAAGGTCGAACCGGATGCTTCTGGAGGGCCTGGACGCGGAGGAGCACGTCGGCGACATCCGGAATCCGGACAGCCTGCGGGGCGCCTTCCAGGGCTGCGACGTGGTCTTCCACACCGCCGCCAACGTGGCTGTGTTTGGGGCTCGGCGGGATCGCCAGCAGGCGACCAACGTGGACGGTACCCGCAACGTGTTGGAAGCCTGTCTTGAGCACGGCGTGTCGCGGGTAGTCTACACCAGCAGCATCGCCGCCATTGGGCTGCCGGAAGAGGGCCGGCTCGCGGACGAGACCTCTCCCTACAACTGGGGCCCTTACGACATGAGCTACATGGAGACGAAGCGCCAGGCGGAGGCGGAGGTGCACCGCTTCGTGGCGCGTGGGCTGGACGTGGTCATCGTCAATCCGGCGAACATCTTCGGCCCCGGCGACATCCACTTCCACCTGGGCGGCCTGCTGATCGCAGTACAGAGGGGGCGCGTCTCCGCCGTCCCGGCCGGCGGCTTCACGGTCTGTCATGTAGGTGATGTGGCGCAGGGCCACCTGGCTGCAGCCGAGCGGGGCCGGACCGGCGAGCGGTACATCCTGGGCGGCGAGAACCTGACGTTCAGGGAAATCGTCCAGACCGTGGCGGAGGTGGTGGGGGCCAGGCCGCCGCGCTTCACCATCCCCAACCTGCTCTTGCCTGTTGGCGGTCTTGCTATGGAGGGGCTCTCGCTGCTCACCGGCAAGCCCCCGCTCCTGACCCGGCGCTCCGCCACTCTGGCCGGCCGGCATCTCTATTACAGCAGCGCCAGGGCCGAAAGCGAACTGGGCTACCACATCACGCCCTTCCGCGAGAGCGTGCGGCAGGCCTTTGACTGGTATGTGGTCAACGGCATGATGCAGTCGAGGACAGCCTAGCAGGTCGCAAAAAGGACCCCCTGAGCAGGCCGCTCAGGGGGTCCTCTGTGTTTCCGACTGGGAATAAATGTTTG
>CALMNP010000280.1 GCA_937868875.1 uncultured Bacillota bacterium
GTCCGGTGTGAACCGGCCGTCATTGACCCAGTTGCATAGTACCTCGACGCAGAGGCTGTCGCGCAGCTCCGGGTCGGTCGAACCTAGTCCCTCCATGAGTTCCGGGACGTACTCGATGGCCCTGTGGCCCTCCGGAACGGCAGCCTCGTTTTTCAGGATAGACCGCCAGAACGCCTTGTCCAACGCTTGTCCTCCTTGGAGCACCTGTCATGGGAAGTAGTAACAGCAGTCTGCCTCGGGGCGTCAGGACAGGTTTGGCAAGACCAGGTCGGTCTCCGGCGGGGGGTAGCCGAGACGCCGCCGTCCATGCTAATCGCCTCCCGCCAGATTGTTCGCCACCCGCTCGGCCTGCCCCTTTCACCGTCGATTCGACAGGGTACAGTGAGACAACCCCCACCTGGGCGAGCTCGCAGGAATGGTAGGGTGACAGGTAGAAATTTCCCACTCAGGAAACAATCGACATGGTAAGTGTGGGAGGTCACCCTAATGAACATAGCCCGTCGCCTTAGCGTGCCGGCGTTCGCGCTGGCAATCGCACTTCTGAACGTCCTGGTTGCCGTCTCCGTGTGGTTTGCGGCCGAGAGGCTGACAAAGGGCGGTGCGACGGTGCTGATTGGTTTCGCCTCCGCCGTCGTTGCGACAGCACTGGCCTTCTGGTTTGCCACGGGTCTGACGAGTTCGGTGCGGCAAGGTCATCAGGCTGATGCCTCTGAATCACGCGCCCATGAGGAAACCGTAGCCGCTGCGGTGTCAGAAGTCAGGGAACGCGCTCGTGTCCTCGCCCAGGCCCTTGATGAGTCCGCCCTGCAGACCGGCTCGGCCATCAGCAGGATCACCCAGGTCCTCGAAGGGTTCGAGCCAGACAGCCAGGGAGCACGGGACACGGGCGATACGACAGCGGTCGTGGCACGTTTGCGGCAGGCGATTGACCGAGTGGCCACCGGCGCTGAGGAGCAAGGCCGCCATGTCCAGGTGGCAGCCGAGACGGCCGACCAGCTCGCCTCCGACCTCAGCGGATTGAGCGATATCATGAACCGGATTCGCGAGGTGGAGGTTCAGAACGGAGAGTCCGCCTCTACCGGCCTCGCCGTGGTGGCCAAGACCGCCGAGGCCATGGACCATATCCGTCAGGCGGTGGACGACGCGGCCCGGCGGCTGCAGGATCTGGGCACCGCTTCCGGCCAGATCGGCCAGATCACCTTGGTCATCACGGACATCGCCGACCAGACCAACCTGCTGGCTTTGAACGCCGCCATTGAGGCCGCCCGCGCCGGTGAACACGGCAGGGGCTTTGCCGTGGTTGCCGACGAAGTCCGCAAGCTGGCAGAACGCTCGGCTGCCTCCGCCAGAGAGATTGCGGGCCTGGTTGGCGGGATCCAGTCCGGTACGGCTAACCTGACCGCGGCCATGGAGCGCAGCCGTAATGAGGTGGAGGCAGGAGCGAACCTCGCCGGGGAGGCTGCGTCAGCCCTTCGCACTGTGGTCGAGAAAGTGGAGCAGACCGTCATTGGCACGGAGGACGCCGCCATGCTGGTGACGGCCAACGCCACAGCCGCAGAGCAGTCGCAGAAGGCTGTCAGCGCGGTTGCGGCTGTCGTGGGAGACAATACGTCAATAACCGAAGACATGTCCGCCAGCGCGGTTCAGGTGGAGGCCATCCTGTCTGGTGCATCCGAGGCGGCTACCCAATACGCGGCCGCTGTGCGGGAGGTAGCGGCCGCGGCGTTCGGAGCAGGTCCCGTCGTAAAGGGCCTCCACTCCCTGGCGGTGGATTTGAGGGGCCTGGCGGACCAGCTCAATCTGCCCGCAGCTGATGATTAACGGCTGAACGCCTACCTGCTGAACGCGCAAAGGCACGAAACAGCCGCCAGAAGCAAGGCCCCGGCCACCGAAGAAGGGCGGCCCTGTACGAACAGGGCCGCCCTTCTTATGCAACGTCGACAGGGGCCGGCTACTCGGGAATGCTCCAGGCCAGGAACTCAGCCTCACCCTCCGCCTCAAATCCGAGCTTCTCAGCCAGGTGCATCGACGCCGGGTTCGCCAGGCTGCAGTCCCAATGGGGCATGACGGCCCGCTCCAGACATTCGGCCACAAACCGGGCGGCCACAGCCGTCCCGACGCCGCGACCCTGCATGTCCTCGACCGTCTCGATGCCGATACCGCACTGACTTCCGCCCATGTACTCCGCCGTGCACCAGCAGACCGCGGCGTCGCCGGCCAGGGCGGCAAAGCCGATACCGCGCCGGTAGTAGGTGTCCAGGGAGGGCCACATCTTGGTGATTTCAACGATGATGGCGTCGGCGTTTCCAGGGCGTCGCCCCTCCATCAGCTGGCGGTTGATGGGCAAGATCTCCACGCCATTGGGGGCGGGGTAGCGGACCAGGTCCAAAGACTCTTGCCGGTAGGCGTAGAGCCGGCGCCGCATGGTGTTGGGCTGAATGCCACCGAGGGCCGACTTCAGGGCCTTACGGGCATGCTCCGTGATGCCGCGGCCGCGAAGCCAGCGGCGGCCTCTCTGGGCACAGTCGGTCTGAATCGTGTCGAGGGCGACCTCCAGTCCCGCGAGCCGGTCACTGGTGGACAGGTTCCCGCCAAGGTAGAGTACATTGTTGCACGGGTCCCAGAGGAGCGCCGCGGAGGCGCCGGTGCCCTGGGGCGAAACCCAGAGACGCGCGTTAGCGTTGCCCCTCAGGACAGCGTCGATGAGCAAGTCCACTTCGCGTCCGAGAAGCAGGTTCCTGTAGGCCTCAATCCGGTCGGAGCCAACTTCGATCACGCGGTTCGCTCCCTTCGTGCGGTCCCGGCCTCAGGAGAGCGGCGTCACCCCAGCCCAGAGGTGGGCCGCCAGGTTAACGCAGCCATCAGGCTCGAACGCAATACCCTCTTTTTCAAGAAGCCGGCGCTGCTCGGGCCAGCCGGGCGCCGTCCTCCCCTCCCGGTTCACCACGCGGTGGCAAGGCAGTCCAAGCTCCACCGGGGAGTCGTGAAGGGCCCAGCCCACCATGCGCGCAGCCCGCGCGTGGCCCGCCATCCGGGCGATCTGCCCGTAGGTCGCCACCTTTCCGGGCGGAATTCCGGCGACAATCGCGTAGAACTGCTGGAACAACCCCGCGGACTCCGGTGGTTCATCGAACATCCGCAATTCCTCCCAGCAGGCGACCGTCCTTTCCATCTTCAGTCTACGTGAAATTTCGTCATTTGCGAAGGCACGTCCAGATGAAAGAAGCCGAAACTTGTCGGCGGTGCGTTCCGGTGCGGCGCCATCTCAGTCGCCCGTGTCCGGGGTGGGAATTGTGGCCCAAAGGGTGGTGCCCCCGCCCGGGGCGGAGTTGACCACCAGTGTGCCACCCAGGTGGATGGCCCGCTCGCGCATGCCGACCAGGCCCAGCCTGTCGGCGGGGTTGGCGGCCTGGCGGTCTGGAGAGAAGCCCGTGCCATCATCCCGGACGCTGAACTGTACAAGTCCGGGCAAGAAGGCGACAGCGGCCTGCACGGTCGTGGCTCGAGCGTGCTTCTCCGCATTGTGGATCGCTTCCTGGGCGATTCGAAATACGCCCAATTCGATATCAGGCGGTAGACGGCGGGCTGTGCCTTCTACCTTGATGTCCCAGCGGATGCCGGTGCGCCTCCCGAGATCGTCAAGGAGCCGCCGGATGGAGGCGACCACTCCCAGGTTGTCCAGGGCCGGCGGGCGCAGGTTCCAGGTGATCTTGCGAAGCCCCTCCACCAGTTCCTCCGTGGCCAGTCTGGCCGTCTCAACCCCCTGCAGCACATCGCCCCCCTGCCGGCCCAGGCCCTCCTCCACGGCATCGAGCCGCCGGCACAGGAGGATGAGCCCCTGGACCGTCTCGTCGTGCAGTTCCTGCGCGATGCGCAGACGCTCATCCTCCTGGGCCTCAACGATGCGGGCGGCGTAGCTGCGCAGCTCCTGCTGCCGGTGCCGGTAGAGGGTGACGTCCCGCAGGGAGACCTGCAACACGGTCTGACCCGCAGCACTGGTAAAGGACGTGCATATAGCCTCCAGCGGCACCTCGCACCCGTCGGAACGGTGGAGCGTCAGCTCCTGGCCGACCGGCTCGGACCTGGCTGCGAGGGCCCGGCTGACGATGCGAGACGCCCCCTCCTGACCCACCAGGTCGGCGAGGGGGCGATCCTTGATTCCATCCAGGGGGTGGTTGAACAGGCGGTACGCGGCCAGGTTCGCCTCGAGCACTTTACCTCCGGCGTCCAGTACCAGCACACCTTCAGCCGCTGCTTCAAACAGGTTGCGGTAGCGCTCCTCAGATACTTGCAGGGCTGCCCGGGCGATTTCGACCTGGCGACGGGCCCCGTTTTCGTGGTCGACCTTCAGGCCGATGAAGTAGGCCACAACGTTGACGATCAGCAGTTGAAAGAGCACGCCCCCAAGCTCAGATCCCCGGTGCCACAACCAGGCGTTGGGGATGGACAAGAGGGTGCTCCAGAGGGCTGTGGCAACCGCACCGTGCATGCCGAAGGCGAGGCCGGCGTGGACCACAGGCACCAGGAACATGACTTCCGGCACGAAGTAGAAGACGCCTTCGTGTGGCATCAAGTGGACGCTCTCAACAGCGACGTGCCCCCCGGCCAGCAACAGCACCAGCAGCTG
>CALMNP010000281.1 GCA_937868875.1 uncultured Bacillota bacterium
GGAGGGGAACAGAGGAGACCTCGCCGAGCCAGGCGGTTTCCGGCTGGCGTTTCAGCGCCGTCAGGGCCGCTGAGGTATCGCCGTAGATGAGGTTCTCCTGGCGCTCCCGGTAGGCAGCCCGGCGAAGGTCAAGGGCCCAGTTGTAGACGTACCGAATGGAGCCGAAGGTGCGGGCCAGGATGGCTTCCTGATCCGGGGTGGGGTAGAAGCGGTACTGGAACGCACGTTTGGTCTTCATGCCTCTAATCTACCACAAAATCCCTATCTTTGAGGAGGTGGCGGTGGCGTTTCCTCCCCATGGCTAAAGCCAGGGGTCTCCACGCCGCAGGAACTGATGAAGCGAGGCATCGCCGTTGCGGCCGGGGCAGCCCTGCTGGCCCTGGCCGCCCTGTATCTGGCCGTGCCCGGGCTGTACCTGGCGTTGCCGGGCGCGGTGACCGTGCCGCCGTCCGTCCTGATGACGGCCACTGGACCCTCCGACCTCTTTGGCCGTTTGCTCTCACGGGACGCGGTCCTGAGTAAGATCGCCGAGGCGCACCGCCACGGCATGGCGGCGATGGCCTACACGGCGGCCTATGCGGCCCCGCCTGAGTTTGGGCGCCAGCATCCGACCTGGGGTCTGTACGACGCCATGGGTCAGCCCATCATGTTTGGTGACGATTTCTTGGGCATCATGAACCCCACCTCGGGCAGTCCCTGGTCTGCCCACATCCTGGGTGAATACCGCAAGATCGTGACCGACCTGCCCTTTGACGGCGTACACATCGACCAGTACGGGGAACCCCGCTTCGGATTCGCCTATCCCGGCGGCTCCGAGGCTACGACGGTGGACGTCGCCTCCGCGCTGGCCGCGCTGATTGACGCCACCAAGGCGGCGGTCGGGCCCAACCACGCCGTCATGTTCAACGACGTCGGCGGCTGGCCCCTGGAGGATACCGCCCCCACCCAGGGGGACGCGGTGTACATCGAGGTGTGGCCGCCTTATGTCCACTTTGAGCACCTGCACCAGCTCATCGCCGACGGCCGCCGCCTTTCGGGAGGGAAGCCGGTGATCCTGGCCGCCTACATCGACCCGGCCAGCGAACCGTCCGTGTTGCTGACAGACGCCGTTATCTTTGCGTCGGGCGGCTACCACCTGGAGCTGGGCGAGGGCGACGCCATGCTGGCCGACCCCTACTTCCCCAAGTACCGCCGGTTATCGGCGGGTCTAAGGGACCAGCTGCGCCGCTACTACGATGTTGCCGTCCGCTATCAGGACCTGCTCTACGGCCCCGGCCTCACGGACTGGAACCCGGACGTCACGGTACAGGGCAGTCAGGTTCTGGTCGGCGGCTACTACAACGGCGTATGGGCCCTCGGGAGGCAGGACGGGGCGTATCGCGCGCTCAGCCTCATCAACTTGAACGGACTGGACAGCGCGGCCTGGAAGGAGCCGAGAACGCAGGGGCCGACGATCCTGGAGCGACGCCGCGTCACCGTGGCCATGAAGGAGCGGCCGCGGGCGGTCTATGCGATTGACCCGGACGGACCCGACCAGTCGCCACGGCCCGTACCGTTTACGTACCAGGACGGGGCGGTCAGCCTGACCCTGGAGCGCCTGGCCTACTGGTCCATCCTGGCCTTCGAGAACTAAGCGATCACCGCAGAGACCAAGCGGAGAGGAGCAGCCTGTATGAGCCACGACCTGCGCCCCCACAGCATCAACGTCATCCGCGAGGGACAGGCGCCCAGCGGCGCCTACGTCGCCTCGCCCAATTTTGCCACCTATCACTACTCCTGGCTTCGGGACGGGTCGTTCATCGCCTACGGCATGGACCGGGCGGGCCAGCATGACAGCGCCCTGGCCTTCCACCGCTGGGTGGACCGGACCCTGCGCGGCGTCGCCGCCAAGGTGGACGTGCTCGAGGCCAAGGCCGCGGCCGGCCAGGCCATCGATCCCTCGGAGTGGCTGCACTGCCGCTACACCCTGGATGGCCGCGAGGGGCTTGACGAATGGGGACACTTTCAGTTGGACGGCTACGGCGCCTGGCTCTGGTCGCTCATGGAGCATGCTCGGCTGACCGCCTCGACGGAGGTCCTGAAGGAACTTCGGCCGTCCATCGACCTGGTGGTCCGTTACCTGACTCGCTTCTGGGACCGGCCGAACTACGATACCTGGGAAGAGAACGGTGATCAGGTGCATCCTGCTACCCTGGCCTGCCTGTACGGCGGGCTGAGGGCGGTGAACCGCAGCCTGCAGAGCCCCGCCCTGGACGAGACGGCGGCGCGCATTCAGGCCTACGTTCTCGATCACTTCGTACACCGCGGCCGGCTGACCAAGTTCGCCGACGGCCGCTCCGTTGACGCCAACCTCCTTTGGGTGCCGGTGCCCTTCGGTCTGCTGGATCCCCAGCACCCGGTGGTGCAGGCAACGGTGGCCGATCTGGAGAAGCGCTGCGTCACCGGCGGCGTACACCGCTACCCGGAGGACACCTACTACGGCGGGGGTGAGTGGATCCTGCTCACCGCCTGGCTAGGATGGTACTACGTTCAGGTAGGCAGGAAGAATCGAGCGGAGGCGCTGCTGGCCTGGATTGAAGCGCACGCCGACGAACGCGGCAACCTGACGGAACAGGTGACGGAGAAGGTCAACGACCCGTCCATGGTGCAGCCCTGGATTGACCGCTGGGGACCCGTGGCCACGCCTCTGCTGTGGTCCCATGCCATGTACCTGGTGCTGAGGGAGGAGCTGAACGTATGAACTGGACCTTGCAGGCCCACCCAGATCGCGGGCAGTACCGGCCCGGGGAGACGGCCTCGCTGGTGGTGCGGATCACCGGCCCGGCGGGGAGCCACGCCACCCTGCATGTGCGGCTGACCGAGCGGGCGCGCAGCCTGGCTTCGCTGGCGCAGCCCGTGACCCTGGACGCCGCCGGAGTCTGGGAAGGGACCATTCCCTGGGCGCCTCCCGCAAGCGATGCGTCCTGGCGCGCTTTCGGCGCTGATCTGACGCTGTTGGACGGCTCCGGGGGCGAAGTGGCCCGATACAGCACGGCGTTCGACGTTGCACCCCATTGGCGGACGGCACCGCGGTACGGCGTGCTGACGGAGTTCGCACCGAAGGACACCGGGGACGGAGACGTGGCAGACGTCGAGGATCAGCGGCGGCTCGACCTGTTCTTAGGTCTGCACATCAACTGTGTGCAGTTCTATGACTGGATGTACACGCATCACACCTACACGCCCCCGGAGGAGGTCTTCACCGACCCGCTGGGGCGCCGGCTGGATTTTGGCCGTGTGCGCCGACGCATCGCGGGTTGTCGTGACCGTGGCATGGCGCCTGTGGCCTACGCCTCCGTCTACGGTGGGGAGCAGCCCTTCGCCGGCGAGCACCCCGACTGGCTGATGCGAGACGGCCAGGGGCAGCCCATGAGCCTGGGCGGCATGTTCTTCATCCAGGACCCCTCGCCGGAGTGCGGCTGGCGGCGGCACCTGATGGGGCAGTACCGGGCTGCCCTGGACCTGGGGTTCGTCGGTTTGCACTGCGACACCTATGGCTCTCCCAAGTCCGGTGTGGTCAGTCGCGCGGAGGGGCGGCAAGAGGTCGTTCATCTTGAGCAGGTCTTCCCCGGCCTGATGGCGGAGGCCGAAGGACTGGCCAAGGCGAGTGATCCGGAGGGCGGCGCCATCTTCAACTGCGTCGGCGCTTGGCCACTGGAAGCCATGGCCCGCGCTCCGGGCGCAGCGCTCTACGTTGAGGTCTGGCCGCCCATGGTTACTTACCGTGACCTCTACGAACTGGTCATGCGGGCGCACCGCCTGAACTCGCGAATGCCCATCGTGCTGGCGGCATACCTTTCGTCCTTTCATCGAGACCGCCAACGCCCTGAAGGGTCGGTGTCCGGCCTCAGGCTGGCGTCTGCGGCGATCTTCGCCAGCGGCGGCTATCACCTGCTGCCCGCGGAGGGGGACGGGGTGCTGGGCGATGCCTACTACCCTCTGTTCGGCCGGTTGGGCTCGGAAGACTGGGAGGTGGTGCGGCAGTATTGGGACTTCCAGACCCGTTACGGACCACTGCTGGCTGATCCCGATGCCCTGGACATCACCACGACGCACCTGGGCGGAGAGGTCCGCGAATGCCGCGTCATCGGCGCCCCGTACAGCCCGCTGGCTGAGCCGGGTAAGCTCTGGACCCTGGCTAAGGAGGGGGAGGGTTACACGACGATTCACTTCATCAACCTGGCTGGCGTGAAGGACCCTTTGTGGAACAGCCCTCAGCCCGAGCCGCCGCCGACGCCGCCTCTCACAGTGGAGATGGAGGCCGTGACGCCACCCTCCGTCGTCTGGACCGCCAGTCCGGATAGCGACGGCGGCCGGCCCCGTCCCGCGGGCTACCGACTGGTAACGCGGGAGGGTATCGGCCAGGTGCTTCAGGTAAACGTGCCGTCGGTGGACGCCTGGACGATGCTGGTGGTGGAGTGGCAGGTTTGAGGTCAGGGCAAAAAAGAGCGGCCCGGCGTGTGCCGGGCCGTTTGGCTTTCCTATGGGGGCTGACCGCAACCCAGTCCGAACCCGGGCGCGTTCTGGCGCAGCCTACCGAATCGCCAGCTCCGTCTCGGTGTCGAAGAGGTGGAGCTTCTCCAGGTT
>CALMNP010000282.1 GCA_937868875.1 uncultured Bacillota bacterium
GAGCTGTTCGGGGTGTGCCTTCCCTTTTGGGAGGAACACGGCATCGACCACGAGCAGGGCGGATTCTTTTGCGGCCTGGATTACGACGGCACGCGGCGAAGCGCCGTCAAGTTCCCCTGGTTTCAGGGCCGCGGCTTGTGGGTTTACAGTTTCCTGTACAACCACTTTGGGGGCGACCCGCGACACCTTGCGGTGGCCCGCAGAACCAAGGAGTACGTCCTGGCCGAGCGCCGGACCGTGGAACCCGCCACCGGAGACGTCTATGGGCCGTACTTTGCCGCCGAGGGTCTCCAGGAGTACGCCTGGGCAGCCCGGGACGACGAGGCGCGTGAGATAGCCTTTGCCTTGCTGAGAGGGCTTTGGGAGCACATCCATCAGCCGGGCTGCTGGTCCATGCGCCCCCAGGGGCTTTGGATGGTGAACCTGCGGATCGCCACCCAGATGTTGCGGCGCTGGCCGGACGATTGGCTTGAGGAGGTGGCGGAGCGCTCGGTGAATGCCATCATCCACCGGCATTACAACCCGGAGATCGGTCTCAACAGCGAGGTGCTGAACTTCGACTTCAGCCGGCCGGCGGAGGAAGCAACAAAGTGCAACCTCGGCCACTCAGTGGAGACCTTGTGGATGGTGATGGACGAAGCCGAGCGGCGCGGGGACCGCGCGCTCTGGGAGGTTTGCGCCGAGCGCGTCCGGCGGCACCTCGAAGTGGGCTGGGACCCCGTTTTCGGCGGGCTGTGCGCGTGGGTCAACGTGGGCCAGCCCGATTACGAGTGGCCCATCGAGCGGCCCGTGGGCACGGACCTGGAGTTCCGCGCCACCGGAGAGTTCCACCACATGAAATCTCTGTGGGCGCTCCACGAAGTGCTGATCGCCACGTTGATGGTCTTCGAGCGCACCGGCGCGGAGTGGGCCGCCCACTACTTCGGCATGGCCCAGCAGGTCATTGACGAGAATTTCTCGATGCGCCGCCGCGGCCTGCCCGGCTACATGCTCTTCGCCGACCGCGAAATGCGGCCCCAGGAGCACGTGGCTCGCCAGGACAACTACCACCCGCCCCGCCAGCTCATGCTCTGCCTGCTCATGCTGGAGCGGATGATGGCACGGGACCGAGGCGAGTGAGGGCTCGTCAGGGGCCGTGAAAGAATCTGCCGACAGGCAAGCATGCCTGTCTCCACCTAGCACAGACGTCCCTGCTCACTGGCGTTCCTTTCGGAGCGTGACGCTGAACAACCTTCGTGGAAGTCCGCCTTCTTCGAATTCATCGATGCTGAGAACCCGAAATCCCCGCGCCAGACGCTCTACCTTCTCCCGACTGAAAAAATGCACGATGAACCCACCTACCTCGTACATGTCCTCTCCCCGATGGATTCCGGTCCCGTAGTGTGGGTCGTTCTTGCGCCGCACCGTGTACACGTTGAGACCGCCAGGTTTCAGGACCCGCCGGACTTCTTGCGAAAGACTGTCAAGTTCCAGTGCGGTAAAGGCCATGCAGAACAACATGTGTGAGTAGCAGCAGTCGAAGACGTTGTTGTCAAAGGGAAGCGGCTCTCTCACGTCGTGCAGAAGCGCAATGATTCGGTCTGCCACGCCCGCCGCATCGACCTTCGCGGTGATCGCTTCAATTGCTGCCTGAGAGTAATCCAGGACCGTGACGTGAAAGCCCTCACGGGCGAAGAACAATGTGTCCCGGCCCTGTCCCCCGCCGAGTTCCAGCAGATTGGTCTTACCTGCTCGTTTAAACAGTTCCGCGGCCTTCAAAGCCGGCTCACTGGGCTCCACACCGAACATCTCCGGCTTCTGTGAAAAGGTTGCGTCCCAGTGCGTCCGCTGGCCGTCCAGAACGTCTCTCTCGGGGAGGCGAGACTCGACGCTCATTATTGCGTTTCCTTGCTTGTTTCCGTTAGCTCGGAATGTCGTTGCTGATCCGCTCGAATTCTACCATCCGGCCCGCCAGCTCATGCTCTGCCTGCTGATACTGGAGCGGACGATGGCACAGGACGGAGCTGGGTGAGGGCTCGTCGAGGCCCTCGGGCACAAACCGAGCGGTCAGGCACGCGATTCCTTCACCGCTTCTGAAACAGAGCACTTACTACGGGATGTCGATCCGGGCGAGGACGCGCCTCATCATCGGGCCCTTCTTCGGATGTGTATAAGTCACCTGGACCTGGAAGAGGTAGTTGCCGGATTTCCAGTTCATCCCTACCGGGATCGGATCAACCAGGATGAAGTAGATTCCATCTCCAAGAAGCGGCCCTCCAAAGCAGTGATCGGTTCCATTCTGAACGCAGGATACTACCTTCAGAAATGGCCCAAGCGAAGGGACCACTTGGGCAGGGTAGGAGATGGTGAAGGCGGACTTCGGGAGGCCGATGACGGGCTCCCCGTCACTCAGAACTTGCAGACCGAGCATAACCGGGTTGTGGTTCGAGTTAGCTGCGGCCGCATTGGTGTGGAATGGGTCCGAAAGCGTACACTGGCCCGGACCTGACGCGCAGAAGGTTTGATCGACCTGCACCGTCAGGTCAACCGGACCGAAGGAGGCCGACCCAGCCGTCCCCTGAGCGAAGACGGCTCCTTCGCTCAGCAGGAACGCGCACACCAGGGCGACCAGCGTGAGTATTGGCCTAGCTCTCAGTATGTTCATCTTGCCCTCCATTTTCAAACCGCTCTGTTCGGCCAGGATTTCCGTCTATAACGGCGTCGGCTTTGTCAAGCGACACCCCTGCTGTTTGGAGCCGGGAGCAGGGTCAAGGGCGGTCCGACGCCTTCTGTCGGACCGTTCATCGCAGACCCTTGACGCTGCGGACGGCTCCCCATACTTGGACTGGGACGAAGCCTGCGCAAAGCGCGGCTTCGTCCATATCAGGATTCTTTGGCCGCCTCTGACCAAGACTCGTGCCCTCGAATCCTAGGGTGAAATCA
>CALMNP010000283.1 GCA_937868875.1 uncultured Bacillota bacterium
CATTCCTCCGGCACGGGCTTTTTGTTCTGTTCTGTCTATTCGGCCGGGCTGAGAAAGAGGAAAACCTAATTGCCTGTCCCGGCGTCAAAGATGCGACGGGCTCCAAGGTAGCGGCGGGCGTAGTAGGCGGAGTCCAGGTCGGTGATGCGGACCCGGCCGCCCGTGGAATTGGCGTGGATGAACTGGCCGTTGCCCAGGTAGATGCCGGCGTGGGAAGCGCCACGGGCGTAGGTGGTGAAAAACACCAGGTCGCCGGGCCGCAGCTGCTCGCGCGAGACGGGCTTGCCGGCGGTGAACATCTCGAAGGAGGTTCGGGGCAGCTCCACGTTCATGGAGCGGGCAACGTAGGAGATGAACCCGGAGCAGTCAAAACCGCTCTGGGGAGAGGTCCCGCCCCACCGGTAGCGAACGCCCAGCAGTGAGCGGGCGAGATCGACCACCTTCTGCAGGGCAGCCGGCAAGCGCTGGCTGCGGCTGACCGTCCCCGGGGGCAGCCCGGTCTCCACGCGGGCCGTCTGGCCGTCCCATTTCACCTTGCCACCGAGGGATTCGGCAACGAAGGAAAGCGGGGCAAACGTGCGGTCGCCCACGTACTCCGGTGCCGCCGGAAGCTCAACGGAGGTGGAGCCGACGAAGGCCTGAGACTGTCCGACCGCCAGGCCGGCACGAAGGCTGTCGCGCCCGGCGCGGACCGTCCGGGTCTCCGCATCATACGTCACCGTGGCGCCCAGAAGTTCCCAGACTTCGCGAACAGGCACCCAGACCTGGCCGCCGCGATAGAACGGCGCCGGGTCGGTCTTCAGTTCGACATCGTCCAGCCAGACCTGCGCCGGCCTGGCCTGGACGTCGGCCGAGTCGGCCGTGGGCAGAGCCAGGGGAGCCGATAGGGCTTCAGCCGGCCCGCCCGTGACCGCCATCTGAGGGCCCTCGGCCAGAGCGGCCAGGGGCGTCGCCAGGAGCAACGCTCCAGCGCAGATGGCTATCGACAAGCTTTTCCTCATCTGTTACCTCCAACTGGTGTACTCTTAGAATTACGTTATGCAACCCACTTTATCCTGCCAGAGCCAGGGTCGGGGGGCCCTGGAGCGTCTTCTATATATTTCTTGGAACCCGGCATGTTTCCGGGGGCCCGCGAGGAGGTTCGACCGATGCACCGCCGCAGCACCAAAATCGTGGCCCTGCTTGCCACTCTGTCTGCGCTTTCCGGCTGTGCCGCCTACGAGGGCTCACCCGTCCCGCCG
>CALMNP010000284.1 GCA_937868875.1 uncultured Bacillota bacterium
CTAGGCGGCGCCTCCCGCCTCGCGATCCTTGAGGAGGCTGCGCACCACCTTGCCGGACCGAGTCTTAGGGAGGGCGGCGACGAACTCCACGTCGTCCGGCACGGCCACTGGGCCGACCTCACGCCGGACGAAAGAACGAAGTTCAGCGGCCAGGGCGTCGGTCGGAGCCACCCCGTCCTTCAGCATGACGAACGCCTTGATACTCTGCCCAACAAGCGGATCGGGCTTGCCGACCACCGCCGCCTCCTCCACCGCCGGATGACCCAGCAGCACCCCTTCAATCTCCAGAGGGCCGATACGGTAGCCCGCCTTCTTGATGACATCGTCGATGCGCCCATAGACCCAGAAGTAGCCGTCCTGGTCCCGCATGGCCGAGTCACCGCTGAAGTAGACGCCGGGCAGAGTCTGCCAGTACTGGGCGTAGCGGTCAGGATCGCCGAAAACGTCCTGCATCATGGCGGGCCAGGGCTGGCGCACCACCAAGTAGCCCTGAACTCCCGGCGGAGCGGTCTTCCCGTCGCGGTCGACCACCGCCGCATCGATGCCCAGGAAGGGCAGGGCGGGCGAGCCGGGCTTCAGGGCCAGGGCCGGGTTCGGTGCGATCATGTGGGCGCCGGTCTCGGTCTGCCACCAGGTGTCCATGACGGGCAGGGGGCGCCCGGCCGCCTGGCGGTACCAGGACCAGACCTCGGGACTGAGGGGCTCGCCCACGGAACCCAGGAGGCGCAGGGCGGACAGGTCGTGCCGCTGCGGCCACTCCAGACCGAAGCGCATGAGCCCCCGGATGGCGGTGGGTGCGGTGTACAGGACGGAGACGCGGTAGCGCTCCAGGATGGACCAGACCCGACCGGGATCGGGGAAGGACGGGGCCCCTTCATACATGACCTGCGTGGCGCCCACCAGGAGCGGGCCGTAGACGGCGTAGCTGTGACCCGTGATCCAGCCGGGGTCGGCGGTGCACCAGTAGACGTCGTCCGGTCTAAGGTCGAGGACGAAGCGGGTCGTGGCATAAACGCCCACCTGGTAGCCGCCGTGGTTGTGGACGATGCCCTTGGGAACGCCCGAAGTACCCGACGTGTAGAGGGAGAACAGCACGTGGCCGCTCTCCACGGGCAGCGGCGGCACCTCACGGAAGGGGCGGTTCATGAGGTCGTCCCAGTCCAGGTCCCGCTCGGGGTGCCAGTCTACGGCGTTGCCGGCGCGCCGCACCACCACGACCTTCGGGCTGGGAAGGCCGGTCAGGCCGGCCGGGCCGGGCTCCTGGTGCGCCAGGCCCTCGATGGCCCTGTCGACGACGGGCTTGAGAGGCTGCAGCTCGCCGCGCCAGTAGTGACCGTCGGCGGTGATGACCGCGCGGGCGCCGCAGTCCGCCAGGCGCTGACGGAGCGCCTGCAGGGAGAAGCCGGTGTAAACCACCGAGTGCACAGCGCCCAGCCGGGCCAGGGCCAACATGGCGGTGACGTACTCGGGAATGCGCGGCAAGTAGAGCACCACTCGGTCGCCCTTGCCGATGCCCATCTCCTGCAGGGCCGCAGCCAGGCGGTTAACGTCGCGGTAGAGGTCATGGTAGGTCAGGGTTCGGCGGTCGCCGGGCTCGCCCTCCCAGTGGAACGCGACCCGGTCGCCGGCACCCGCCTGGATGTGACGGTCCAGGGCGTTGTAGCAGATGTTGGTCAGGCCCCCGGCGAACCAGCGGGCCTGGGGCGGCTGCCAGTCCAGCACGCGGTCCCAGGGACGGAACCAGTGAAGTTCGGAGGCCATGTCCGCCCAGAAGGCTTCCTTGTTGTCCACGGACCAGCGCCAGAGGTCCTGGTAGGTGCTGAACCCCCTGGCGTTGAGGTAGCGGGCGATGTTGGCCTGGGCCGCAACCTCGGGG
>CALMNP010000285.1 GCA_937868875.1 uncultured Bacillota bacterium
AGGGCCGGGTCGGGCCCGGCCCCTGCAACTTGCTCTCTGTTTGGCGTCTTGGCGTCAAACCCAGCCAAGGTACCTGGCCGCCCGCTCGGCAGCCTCGCCGCCCTCGCGGACACAGTCCGGCAGGCCGGCGCCTCGGAAGGCCGCCCCGGCCAGGTACAGGCCCGGAACCTTCTCCATGTGTGCGTCAATGCGCTCCGCCTTCCGCAGGTGGTTGACCCTGTACTGGGGGAGGCTGTCCGGCCAGCGATTGACGCGGTAGAGCACCGGGTCGGCGGTGATGCCCATGGTGGTCTTCAGGTCGCGCTTCACCGCAGACAGGATTTCGTCATCGCTGGATGAACACCAGTCTCGCTCGCCCGCCCGGCCCAGGTAGCCGCGAATGAGGGCCAGGTCGCCCTGGCCGGTGTGCGGCCACTTGGTGGTCACCCAGGTGCTGGCGGTGATGTCCAGGGGTTCGCCCTTCGGCACCAGGAAGCCCGAGCCGTCCAGGGGACGCGGCACGTCCTCCACCCGGTAGCCCAGGGAGACCACCACGGCGGAGTTGTAGGGGATTTCGTCCAGTTCACGGGCGGCCTTGGGTGCCAGGTCGGCCAGCAGCCGGGCGGACACGAACCCCGGGGCGCCCAGCATGACGACGTCGGCATCCAGGGTCGAACCGTCGCTCAGGGCCACCTTGTAGCCCTTTCCGCCAGACCGCGGCTGGATGGACGTGACCTCGGTACTCATGCGGTACTGCACGGTCGGCAAGGCGGCCACCAGGGCGTCGATGATGGAGCGCAGCCCGTTGGCCACGGTGACGAAGGCGCTGCCCGTGGGTCCCTTGGGGGGGGCCGACTTGCGCGCCCCGAGGAGAAGGCTGCCGTACTTCTTCTCCATCGACAGGAACATGGGGAAGGTGGCTTCCAGGCTCATCTCGTAGGGGTCGCCGGCGTAGATCCCGCCCAGCATGGGCGCCGCCACCCGGTCCAGCACCTCGGTGCCGAAGTGACGGCGGACGAAGGAGCCCATAGACTGGTCTCCGTCCTTCGTGCCCTTGCGGTGAAACAGGTCGAAGCCGGCGCGCAGCTTGCCCCGCCACGAGATGAGGGGAGTGGTCAGGAA
>CALMNP010000286.1 GCA_937868875.1 uncultured Bacillota bacterium
GCCTGGCCCAGCGAACCATCTCCCTGGAAGTAGCCCAGCAACCAGGCCAGGTCCGGCGTCAGGCGACGGCCCGCGACCTCCTTCTCTTCCGTGATGGGCCAGGATTCCTGAACCGAGCGATTCGAGCGGAGCAGGACGTCGTTGGCCTTCAACTGGTCTGCGCGCTTCTCCACCAAACGCCCGCCCTGCAGGACCATGAAGGGATGCCAGGCGGACGTGATGACGGAGCCGTGTTCCGTCACGACCTGACGCTGCTCCTCCCGCGGCACGTCGAAGGACCAGACGTGGCTGATGCGGCCCATCTCAAAGCGCCCGGTGTCCGGATTCTGCGATAGAGTCCGGATGTCGAGGTCCCGGACATCCATGGCCGATCCGTTACCCTGGGGAATAGGCTCGCGACCCGTGGCGCGCAGGCGCTGGTAAAGAACAGCGAAATCCTCCACGCCGCAGAACGTGGTGAAAACCTTGGCACGCCCGTCCACGCAGCCACCGCCGGACTTATGAATGAGGGCGGTATGCTTGACCGTATCAAATATCTTGTCCAGGCTGTCTTCCACAGGCAGCACGAAGCAGGCGGCCAGCGAGAGGAGGTCGGGCTTGCCGGCGTTGGTCAGGGTCGGCGAGTTGGGGAAGGCACGCTGCTCCACCATCAGATCGTAGAACTGATGAGCAACGTCCAGAATGCGCTGCTCCACCGCCGAATCGGCCACGCCCTTGAGGAAGTCGGCCTCGGCGCAGGCGACGGCCAGAGCGACGCGCCAGGCCATCTCCTCCGGCGTCTCGCTCGGGTTGCCGTCCTTGTCCTTGACGACAATGCGCTTGGCAATGACCGTCCGCGCGTTGTCGGACCAGGTGCCCTCCTTGGGAGGCGTGCCATGCTTCTGCGCCAGGCGCAGGTAGAGCCGGTGGCGCCCGTGGAAGCGTTCCTCTAATTCTTTGAGGTTTGCCTCGCTCAGACGGTACCGGTCAGGGGACAGGGACGGGCCCGTATGTATGGGGCGCGCGGACGGGCCGGACGCTGCACCATTCAGGTGGTTGGGCGCCAGCGTGTTGGACATGGGTAGGCCTCCTCTTCGATGGCTCTATCTATCAGGATGATGCGCCCTAAGAGCATCATACCAAACAGGTGTTCTGTATGCAAGGGACAGAAACCCCACGGACAAAGACCGCTGGGAGAAACCAGGCCTGGGTTAGCGCCCCTTCAGCAGTTTCTCCAGTTCTTCGCGGAAGCGGTTGATGTCCGTGAATTGCCGGTACACGGATGCGAACCGGACGTAGGCGACCTCGTCCAGGTCGCGGAGTTTCTCCATTACCTTCTCGCCGATGTCCGTGGATGAAATCTCGGGCTCCATGCGGTTGCGCAGGTCTCGCTCGATTTCATCCGCCAGATCCTCCAGGCGCGCCAGTGGGATGGGCCGCTTCTCGCAGGCCTTGACGATCCCCGCCAGGACCTTGCTGCGGTCGAAGGCGACGCGCCGGCCGTCCTTCTTGACCACCATCAGGGGCACCTCTTCCACCTTCTCGTAGGTGGTGAACCGGCGTCCGCACTGCAGGCACTCGCGACGGCGGCGGATGGCGTGGCCTTCCTCCGTGGGGCGGGAGTCCAGCACTTTGCTGTCGGGATGGTGGCAGTACGGGCAGTTCATGAACGTCCCCCGTTTCGGCGGCCGGTGGTGTGTATCGTCCTGAGTCGTCGTTGTCGACTGGCGTCGAAGGAAACCGCTAAATCTGGTGGAGTGAGACCATTATAGCCCACTAGATATTGTGTGGCTAGATGGATTTTGGCGCATTACGACCCCCTGTCTCTCTGGACATC
>CALMNP010000287.1 GCA_937868875.1 uncultured Bacillota bacterium
GCCGCCAGGCCTGGTTGTGCTCCAGCACGCCCAGCAGGGAGGTCAGGGTGGTGGTGCGCATCACCGCGTAGTCCTCGGCCACGGGGTTCTGGATGCGAAGCTGGCGCCGCCAGGGGTGGCCGGCGGGCAGCCGCAGGCGGTCTACCTCGCGCTCCGACTGGAAGGAGTAGGAGATGACCTGGGTGTAACCGGCCCCCAACAGGGCGTCCCGCGCCTCCACGCCCAGTTGCTGCGGGCGGCTGCGGCCGCCGGCGGTAACCCGGCCCGTGGGCAGGGTGGCGGGAATCTGGTCGTAGCCGTCAATGCGCGCGACCTCTTCCACCAGGTCGATTTCCTCGGCCAGGTCGGGCCGCCGGGTGGGCGTCACGACGAACAGAGCCTGGGCCCAGTCGCCATCTCGGGCGACAACGGTCCGGGCCTCCTCCATCTGGCTGGCCAGGGAGGCGTCCCAGTCGCGGGCCACGACCGGTTCCAGGGGCCGCGGACTGGCTTCATTCAGGGCCTGGGCGGCGGCGCCCGTGGCGACGTCGGCACCGGACAAGACATCCGCACTGGAAAGGGCCGTCAGGCCCAGCCGGCCCAGGCAACGGGCCATCTCCGACTCCGTCAGGGACAGCCCCAGCAGTGCGTTAACCCGGGCCGGACGCAGGGGAATCAGCTTGGGCGGCTGCACCCCGGGGTAGACGTCCAGGGCGCCGGGCACGGCCGAGGCCACACCCAGGGAGGCCGCCAGCTCGAAGGCCCGGTCGGCGGCCAGGACGGTCCCGTTGATGTCCGTGCCCTTGATGAAGCGCGTACCGGCCTCGGAGGCCAGGCCCAGGCGGCGGGAGGTCCGCCGCACACTGCGGTTGTCGAAGGAGGCGGACTCCAGCAGGATGGTGCGGGTGCCGTCGGCCGCGTCGTCAGCCGCGTCCGCGGCGGCGCCGGCCTCCCTCACCTCGCTGTCCAGCCCGCCCATCACGCCGGCCAGGGCCTGGGGCCGCTCGGCATCGGCGATAACCAGCATGTCCGGGTCCAGACGGCGCTCCTGGCCGTCCAGGGTGACCAGGGTCTCCCCCGGCCGGGCCCGGCGCACCACGATGCGGCGGCCGCCCAGGCGGTCGTAGTCGAAGGCGTGCAGGGGCTGGCCCAGCTCCAGCATCACGAAGTTGGTGATGTCCACGAGGGCGGAGATGGGCCGCATGCCGACGGCGCGCAGCCGGTTCTGCATCCAGAGGGGTGACGGGCCGGACCGAGTCACGTTCAGCATACGTGCCGAGTAGCGGCGGCAAAGCGAAGGGTCCTCGATGTCTACACGGACCCTCTCCGCCACCTCGCCAGGGCCTGTTGAGGCCGGGGGCGAGGGGAGGCGAACGGTTCCGCCGGTCAGGGCGGCGACCTCGCGGGCCACGCCCACCATGCTCAGGCAGTGGGAGGCATAGTTCGGGGTCAGGTCCAGGACCAGCACGTGGTCGTCCAGATCCAGCAGGTCCACCATGGGCTTGCCGGATTCCGTCCCGGGAGGCAGGACCCACACGCCCTCCGTCTCCTTGTGGGGCAGACCCTCCAGCAGCTCGGTCTCGGAGCAGAGCATGCCCTGGGAGTAGACGCCGCGGAAGTCGGCGGCGTCGATCTTCCAGCCGCCGGGGAGGGTCGAGCCAGGCACGGCCACGGGCACCACGTCCCCAGGGTGCAGGTTGGGGGCCCCGGTGACGATGGTCAGGGGACCGCCGGCGTTCCCCGCCACAGGGGTGGCGCCGACGTCCACCCGGCAGACCACCAGGCGGTCGGCGGCGGGGTGCGGCTCAATGGACAGGATTCGGCCGGACACCACGCCCTGGACGCCGCGGTTGAGGCCATAGACGTCCTCCACGGCCACGCCGCGCAGGGTCAGCTGTGAGGCCAGCTCGTGAGGGTCCAGGGGAATGTCCACGTATTCGGAAAGCCAACGGTAGGATACTTTCATGTCGTTGTCACCTCGCCCGGACTAGAACTGGCGCAGGAAGCGCAGGTCGTTTTCGAAGAAGTTGCGGATGTCCTCCACCCCGTACACCTGCATGGCGATGCGGTCGATGCCCAGGCCGAAGGCGAAGCCGGAGACCTCCTCCGGGTCGTAGCCGCCGTTCCGCAGCACGTTGGGGTGCACCATGCCGGCGCCCAGGATCTCCACCCAACCGGTCTGCTTGCAGACCTTGCAGCCGGAGCCGCCGCAGACGGCGCAGGACACGTCCACCTCGGCGCTGGGCTCGGTGAAGGGGAAGTAGCTGGGACGGAGCCGGATGTTGACATCCGCACCGTAGAGCCGGCGGGCGAACTCCAGCAGGGTGCCCTTCAGGTCGCCCATGGTGATGCCGCGGTCGATGACCAGCCCCTCCATCTGGTAGAACATCGGGGAGTGGCTGGCGTCGGCCGGGTCGTTGCGGTAGACCCAGCCGGGGGCGATGATGCGCACCGGCAGTGGGTCCCGACCCAACGTGCGGGCCGCCTCCTGCCGGGCGTGCATGTAGCGCACCTGCACCGGCGAGGTGTGGGTCCGCAGCAGGATCTCGTCGGTGATGAACAGCGAGTCCTGCATGTCCCGTGCGGGGTGGTCCTTGGGGATGTTGAGAAGCTCGAAGTTGTAGAGGTCGACCTCGACCTCCGGCCCCTCCGCCACCTCAAAGCCCAGGCCCAGAAAGATGTCCTCCAGCCGGTCGCGCACCTGCTGCAGCGGGTGTTCGTGCCCCCGCGGCGCCGGGCGGCCGGGCAGGGTCACATCCACGACCTCGGCCGCCAGCCGCTGGTCCAGGGCCTTCTCCTCCATCTCCGCCGTGCGCTCGGCCAGCAGGGCCTCGATGGCCTCGCGCGCCTCGTTGACGCGCTGGCCCACCTCGGGCCGCTGGTCGGCCGGCAGAGCGCCCATGCCACGCAGCACCTGCGTAATGGTCCCCTTCTTGCCCAGGTAGGCCAGACGCAGTTCCTTCAGTTCATCCAGGCCGGCCGCCCGCGCGATGCCCTCGCGCGCTGCGGCCAGGGCTGCTTCCAGCTCCTCGATGAGCACGTTGATTCCCCCTGTCCCGTGAATGCCATAACAAAAGGGCCTTCGTCCCTGTCTGGGACGAAAGCCCTTGCTTCCGTGGTACCACCCATGTTAGGCCGGCAGACGGCCTCACTCTGCAGGCACCCCCGCCCCAGGCCACCGCTTCAGGCGGCGCAGCCGGCGGGCCGATGCCCTGCCCCTGTAACGCAGGGCGTACGTCCCGTCCTACCAGCGTCCCCTTGAGGAAGCCTTCAGCGGGAGGCTCCGGAGCGAACTTCAGCCGCGGAGCCCTGGGCGCGCTCTCAGTCCCGGCGCACCCTCCCTGCAAGGGCCCGTGCCGCCATCCGGCGGCCGGCGTACTCTTCTCCATCGTTGCCTGTCCTGGACTCTCTTTGGTTGTCTCGATTCTACCCTACTTTTCCCTGCCGAACAACCTACTGCAGAATCAGCTGCTTGTAGAGCAGGTAGGCCAGAACCGAGCCGGTGCTCTCAAAAATCCTCCAAAAAACCTCAGCGGCAGGGGACATACATGCCGAACCCCTTTCGTGATTTTTTGGATTCTTTTGCACTTGATTATAGCACGCCCGAAACCGCTCCCACAAGACGACAGGCTGTTATCCGCACAAGAAGGAACTGAGTGAAAGTAGAGCCGGACCGGCATTTGAGCCCGTCCGGCTGGCGCTAACTTCTGTTCGGACCTGATTCCGGTCTCTTTGCCAGCCGCTGGCGGGCGGCTTCGTAAAGCAGAATCGCGCCGGCGACAGCGGCGTTGAGAGACTCGGCCTCCCCCGGCATGGGGATGCGCAGACGGGCATCGGCGTTCTCCAGGAAGCCCGCGGAGGGTCCCGCCGCTTCGCTCCCAATCACCAGGGCCAGCGAGCCGGTGAGGTCCTGCCGGTCCGGCGGGAGGCCCGCCCCGGCGTCGGCCACGGCCACCCGATAACCCGCCTTGCGCAGGGCTGCTAGGGTGCGGACCGGCTCAAGGCCGGTCACCACCGGCAGGTGGAAGACCGAGCCGGTGGCGCTGCGAATGATCTTGGGGCTGAAGGGCTCCACCGAGCCGGCGGTCAGCACCAGGCCGGCGGCGCCGAAGGCGTGAGCCGTGCGCCAGATGGTGCCCAGGTTGCCGGGGTCCTGCAGGCCGTCGCAGACCACCAGCAGGCCGCCGGGACGGGCCACCTCGGCCAGGGTCGCCTCGCGCACCACCACCGTGGCCACGACGCCCTGGGGCGTCTCCGTCTCCGCCACCCGGTCCAGGACCTCCTCCGTCACCGCCACCAGGCGCGCCCCCGCCTGCTCCAGGCGATGCAGCAGGTCCTGCCCCTCCGGCCGAGCCTGCAGCCGCGGCGCATACAGCACCGTGACCACGCGCCAGCCGGCCCGAACGGCCTCCTCCAGGGGGTGAACCCCCTCCACCACCGCCTGCCCGGCGGCGCGCCGCGCCTTCTTGCTGTAAAGGGCGCGAACTTCCTTCACCACGGGGTTCTGCAGGCTAGTGACCAGCGTTGCCAAGGTGCCCTTCGCCTCCCTCGGAACGGCGGCGGACCAGGTGCGCGGCCAGGAACAGGGCCAGGGCCAGCAGGGACAGGCCGGCGGCGGCGTAGACCCGGTTGCCGGCCCGTGGATCGGGCCGGGGCTCGCCAGGCTTCACCACCTCCAGGGACGAGGCGACGATGTCCAAATCGCCGCCCTGTGCCGGATCGGCTCGATGAAAGACCCCAAACACCCGAACCGTATCACCGTTAAAGCGGTAGTTGCCGAGAATCTTGACCTTGACGGCCTCGGCGCGGGGCATCAGGACGCCGATGGCGTAGCCCGCCCCGCCCACGTTGAGCCAGGCAGACTCGCCGCGCATCATCAGGTCGCCCAGGGCCTCGCCCTGGAACGTCACCCACTGCCCGTCCAACTCCTGGGCGCGTTCCACCAGATCCTGGTCGCTGACCAGCGTGGGCGTCACGCCGGGGGGCAGCGGCGCAAACGGCGTCCGCGGTGCCGGCTGCATCCGATGCAGCGGGCCGGACGGGCCCAGCCAGACAACCAGGGCCACGGCGGCCAGAACGGTCACCACCATCCAGGCCAGGGCGTGCTTCTTGCGGTTCACTTGCCCCTCACCCCCGCCCAGATGAATCCTAGCAAGGCCAGCACGGACATGAACTCCATGCGGCCGGCCCACATCATGACAATGTACGTGGTCTTGAGCAGCGACGGCATGGCGGCGCTGGTGACGCCGTCGGACAGGCCCACGTTGCCGGTCACGGACGCCGACTCAAACAGCGCCTCCCGCACAGGGAAGCCGGAGATGACGCCCACAGCCGTGCCGAGGCCCCACATCGCCAGGTAGAGCACCACGATCAGCAACGCATTGCGCACGGAGCCGTCCTCCAGCACCACCTCGCGCATGTACTGGAACTTCTCCACCACCACCGCCGACTCGGGCGCCAGCAGCCGTCGAACCTCCTGTACCAGGGCCTTGAAGATGAGGCCGATGCGCAGCCCCTTGAAGCCGCCCGCCGTGGAAACAGCGCTGCCGCCGAAGAGCATGGCGGTGATGACGCCCAGCAAGGCCAGGTCGCCCCACTCCAGGGCCAACTGTCGCCCATAGATGGACTGGAAGCCCGTCGTCGTATGACCGGATATCAGCAGGTAATACCCCTTGCGCAGCAGAGTCGCCACGTTGGCGTACGTACCGCTGCGCTCCAGCCCGGCGATGACCACGGCACCCAGGAGCGTGGAGGTAATGGCGAAGGACACGGCCTCGATGTTGCGCACCAGTTCGTCCCGCTTCCCCACCCAGACGGCGTAGTGCAAGCCGAAGTTGTAGGAGCCGGCAACAAAGAAGAGCACCGTCACGGCCTCGAAGAGGGCGCTGTGGTAGTAGAGCACATTCTGGCTCATCGGCGCGAACCCGCCGGTGCTCCAGCCGGCCATGAAGATCCAGAGCCCGTGCAGGAAAGCCCTCACGGGCTGCATCCCGATGGAGAGCCCCACCAGCCCCTGCAGCAAGGTGCCGACAGCCAGGTAGAGCAGGCTGATGAACCAGATGGTCCGGGCGGTGTGCACGACGTTGGGCAGCAGGCGCTCATCCTTGGCCTCGCCCACATACATCTTGAAGGCGCCGGCCGCGTCCTGCAGCAGGAAGGTCAGGGCCAGCACCACCATACCCTGGCCGCCCAGATAGGTCAGCACGTGGCGCCACATGTTGATGCCGTTGCTGACGTGGTCCAGGTCCTGAATCAGCACCAGGCCGGTGGTGGTGAACCCGGACATGACGTCAAAGGCGGCGTCCAGGAAGGAGCGGTAGTGGAAGCTCAGGTAGTAGGGCAAGGCCCCCACCACCATGCCCACCAGCCAGGAAAAGGAGGCCACCACCATGCCCTGCACCCAGGAGAGGTCGTGGCGGCGCGGCCGGCTGACGAGCAGCAGGCCGTAACCCAGGATGAAGGCCACGGCGAGGGAGATGACAAAGTCAACCGCCACCGCCCACTCGGCAAAAGCCAGGGCCGTTAGCAGAGGCGCCAGCATCGCCAGCCCCAGGCCGTTGATGATGATGCCCGTATAATGACCGATGACGCGGAAGTCCTCTAAATGAGGCCGACGAACCAAACGCAACTCACCGCCTGTCCAGGGGAAACCGTGCTCAGCTCAGCAGTCGAATCAACGCACGCGCACGACCAGCCAGGCCAGGAAAAACGCCACCAGGCCCAGGACCGCGGGGTAGGCCAGTTCTGCCGCGATACCGAGCAGGACGTCCTGCCAGGTGAAGAGATGGTGCCGCCCTGGTTCTCGCTTCATCGCCCGTTCTTCCCCGTCAGCACCCGTTTCAGTTCGGACTTGCGGTCCTCTGTGGTCATGGCCAGCACGGCGTCGCCGGCGTTGAGCCGCGTGTCGCCGCGCGGGAAGATGACGTGCTCACCGCGGATGACCGCCACCAGAACGCAGTCCGGCGGCAGGGGCAGGTCCTTGACCTCCCGGCCGGTGGCCGGCGCGTTCGGGGTCAGGTCCGCCTCCAGCAGGGCCATGTCTCCGTGCTGGAAGGTGAGGAGTGTCTTGATGGCGTCCACCGACACCTCACGCTCCATGAAGTCGGCGATGATGGCGGTGCTGGAGACGGCCGCATCCACGCCCAGGCGCCGGAAGACCTCGCGGTTCTTCGGGTTGTTGCACCGGGCGATGGCCCGCGGCGCCTTGAAGACGCGCTTGGCCAACTGGCAGATGACCAGGTTGGTCTCGTCCTGGCCGGTGACGGCGGCGATGGCATCGGCGTCGGCGATGCCGGCGTCCTCCAGGTGCTGGAGGTTGGTGCCGTCGCCCTGGATGACCAGGGTCCCGAACTCGCTGGCGATGCGGTTGCAGGGCTCGGCATCCAGCTCGATGACCGAGATCTGATGCCCCTTGTGGGTCAGCGTCTGCACCAGGTAGTAGCCTACCTTGCCGCCGCCCACCACTACGATGCGCACAACGATGCCTCCTTGATCGGCCGGCAGGATGCCGCCGGACTAACGGCCCAGCTCAAACAGCTCCCGCACCCGGCGCAGGTGGTCCGTGCGGACCGTGGCCAGAACCCGGTCCCCCACCTGCAGTTCGAAGTCCGGGAACGGAACCTTGGCGCGGCCATGCCGCACGACGGCGCCGATCACGCACTTGCCTTCCATCTCCACCTCGGTGACCTTCCTGCCGGCCGCCTCGGCGGGCACAATGATCTCCACGATCTGTACCTCGCCCTCGGAGCCCAGCAGCATCTGGCGCTGGCAGCCGTCGGCCAGAAGCGCGTTCTTGATGCGCTCCACGCCCACGGCGGTGGGGCTGATGGTCTCCAGGCCGAACTCGTGGTAGACGTACTCCCGGTCCGGGTCAAAGATGCGGGCCATCACCCGGGGCACGCCAAAGATCTCCTTGGCGACCTGGGCGGCCATGATGTTAGTATTGTCGTTGCTGGTCACGGCGGCCATAGCGTCGGCCTGCTCGATGCCGGCCTTGCGGAGGACATCCTCGTCGATGCCCGTCCCCACTACGGTGGTGCCGTTGAAGCCGGAGCCCAGGTTCTTGAAGGACTCGGCGTGCCGGTCGATGACCACCACGTCGTGCCCCTCCCGGGACAGGGTGCGGGCCAGCCGGGAGCCGACGGCGCCGCAACCCACAATCACGACATACACAGTTCTACACTCCTGTTGCTAGCACGGTTCGTCAGGGTGTGAGTTCCTTCAGGAGGCAAAATGATCATCTCAGCGAAAAAGACCCCGTCGAGCGGGGTCTTTGCCCTATCGTACCCGTACGGCGAGGGCCCTAGCCCTGGAGGCCGGCCCGGGCCTTCTCGACCAGCTGGCCGAAGGCCTTGGCGTCGCTGATGGCCAGTTCGGCCAGAATCTTGCGGTTGACCTCAACGCCGGCGCGCTTGAGACCGTTCATCATGCGGCTGTAGGACATGCCGTTGATGCGGGCGGCGGCGTTGATGCGGGCGATCCAGAGGCGGCGGAAGTCCCGCTTCTTCTGGCGGCGGTCGCGGCGGGCGTAGTGCAGGGCGTGCAGAGACGCCTCATTGGCCACCCGGAAGAGCTTGGACTTGGTACCGCGGAAGCCGCGGGTGATCTTCAGGATCTTCTTATGGCGGCGGCGCGTGGTGACGCCGGACTTGACTCGAGCCATCGAAACTACCTCCTAAGCCTGTCAAGGCGAGCGGTTTACTTGTAGGGGATCAGGGTGCGCATGATCTTCTCCTGGGTCTCATGCACATAGGCGTTCTTATCGAGCTGCCGCTTCGCCTTGGTGGGCTTGTGGGAGAACATGTGGCTGGTGTAGGCGTGGGCGCGCTTAATCTTACCGCTGCCGGTGACGCGGAAACGCTTGGCGGCGCCACGGCGAGTCTTCACCTTGGGCATTTGGGCATCCTCCTTGCTCGTGCGTTGGCGTGGCCACCCGGCCTGTCCCAGGGGGTCGGGCTATCCCGAAAGGCCAGGTGCAGGGCGGGGGCGTTATCCCAATCCAGGGGCCAGAGGCTTAGCGGCTCGAGGCCTCAGCCTTGGGAGCCAGGATCATGATCATGTTGCGGCCCTCGGTCTTGGCCGGACGCTCGACGATGCAGAGGTCCTGGATGCGGTCCAGAAGACGGTCCAGTACCTGCTTGCCCAGGTCGGCGTGTACAATCTCACGGCCGCGGAACATGATGGTGGCCTTGATCTTGTCCCCTTCCTTCAAGAAGCTCTCCGCCTGGCGGACGCGCACCTCGAAGTCGTGGTCCTCGATGTTGGGCCTCATCTTAAGCTCCTTGATGCTGATGACCTTCTGCTTCTTCCGCGCCTCTCGCTCCCGCTTGGATTCCTCATAGCGGAACTTGCCGTAGTCCATGATGCGGCAGACCGGAGGCTTGGCCAGAGGCGCAACCTCAACGAGGTCGAGCCCCTTCTCGGCGGCAATGCGAATCGCATCGCGGCCGGGAACGATACCGAGCTGGGTTCCATCCGCATCCACCAACCGAACCTCTCGGGCCCGGATGGCATCATTTAAGCGCAGGTCCTTGGAAGAAATACGCTGGCACCTCCCAGTGATCAGGGCGGCGGCCGTCCTCAGAGGCGGCGCCTGACCCAGTTTTCCGGACAAACAAAAAAGCGGGTGCATTCACCCGCTCTCATTCCAGCATGCTCCAGGTCTCAGGCCGTTCCCCGGCCCGATTTCTGCAGTTCTGCTGACCATACCGGCTGTCGCCCGCGTTGAATCGGACCGTCGTATGGTGAGAAGGGTGAACCTTCTACTTCACAGTCAGCATCGTACCATGGATGGAAAAGCTCTGTCAACACTGAGGAGTCTTGCTGGGGACTAAGAGATGTTGCCGTTGAGGCTCCTGGATGAGGATTTGAGGTGTAATACTTTCCCGTCTAGCCGACCAGTCTTCTCAGGCCTTTCGCTTCTGCGGAACGTTACAAAACTGTCGGGACACATCTTCCCTGTAATAACAATGTGAACGTGTCCCCCCGAATCTACTGTAAGCCTCTTTATGTCACGCCAGAACATGATCCACTTCTCCTTGAGGCTCACCCGCGTCAGGCCGGCAGCTCTTCCTTGCTGCTGTCCTTACGTTCCTTCTTCGCTGCGACCTTAGCCTTCTCGACACTGGCACGGATTATTTCTACGCCGTAACTGGGTGAAAAAGAAGCAGCCTTCAACCGAACAAGTTCGAACTTGACGTCCGAGGTCTTGGAGTTTGTCCCCTTGGAAACGACGACGCGCTGGGCGGCGAAGCGAACCTTCGTAGTCGGCCTTACAGCCCAGTTCCCGCTCTTCTTAACGGCTATGTTAGCCTTGCTCGGAGACTTTTTCACCTTGACTCCCTCCTTGTCGCAATGCACGTACCTTAATCGCCACTTGGACAAACTTCGATAGGTACTGGGCGTATCGAACGTCTGTCTTAACGTCGAAAGCGTTAGCACTTGGCATCTGTACGCCCAAAACTCCCCGATGTGAGGCAGTTATTATTGGCGCCAGGAGTAGAGAACCGCAATTCTTTATCGCCCATCCATCGGTGGTCCTAACTTCATCCCCATCAGGATTATTAAAGACCATCACTTTTCGGGCAGAAAGGACCTCCCGGCAGACTGGAGTATCGAGAACGTGTTCAACCACTTGTTTGTAATTCTTGCTATCAAAGTATGTTCCAAAGGCCAATATGTCTTCGAGAGGTCCATGGATAGGCTTAACCACAAGGAACACTGCTCTTGTCTCATCATAGCCATCCGACCGGTGATACTGCAAGAACCACATGACCATGTTGACAAACCGTTCAAACGTCTCTTCGTCATAAGTCCCGACCATATCATCCAGGCTTTCGAGAAAAGACTTCTCGAATGGCAGGGCCAACTTCTGCACTTGGAGTTTTAGTTCCTTGACTAGGGCTTTACTCAGCTCCAGTTGTTCCACTTTCGCACGGAGGTCATCTTCCCTGGATTGAAGGGTTGTTGCCAGTGCCCCGCTTTCTGTCCGGGCTTTTTTGAGAGTCTGCAATGTGTTGACCAGTAGTGCCGCAAGGCCTATGGTGCCCCACCACCAAACGAACAGTAGCCAAGCGAGCCTTTCTGGGGCGGCGTGACCAAGCTTTCCGATGTATGCGATCATGGAGTTTATGTTTACCAAGAAAGTCAGGTCGTTCTGAAATGCCCCCACAAGAACAGACGCCACCAAGCCACCTAACCACGGCGCCAACTTTGGGAGATTCTGCAGAGCACTCACCAACCTCAGCTAACTAAAGTCCGTGAAAGTTAGCTTTGAACATTGGTTTTCCACGTTTTACCATTACCCTGCCTAAAACGGCATAATTGTCGTCTTTCTGTCGAGTACACTCCCAGACCGATGTTGCTTCAGTCAGCGATTTCCCCGTAGCGCCGGTCGGCCAGAGCGGCCAGGCCCACGTAGAGGCCGCCGGCCAGCAGGCCCGTCACCACCAGCACGGCGATGAGCGCCGCCGTCGGCCCGACCAGCAGCCAGGACGCCGCCGCCGTCACAGCGGCGAGGCCCAGCACCACCATGGTCAGCACCATGCCGAAGAGCGAGTTGATGTTGCCCTTCATGGCCTCCTGGGGGTCGTTCCAGGTCAGGCGGGGGTGC
>CALMNP010000288.1 GCA_937868875.1 uncultured Bacillota bacterium
GTAGTCTGGGCCAGCACCAGCCCGGGCCGACAGCGGGCCTCTCCCTGCCACATAGCGACGTCTGGGACTACGTTTCGGCGAAGACGTCACCAAACCTCTGTGCTGAATAAAAGAGCACCGGCATCTCTGCCGGTGCTTTCACCTTCGAATATGGTGGGCGGTACAGGGATCGAACCTGTGACCTCCTGACGTCAAGCCTGCCCGTAGGGTCCAGGGCTCATGGCTTTCAGCATGCGCGGGAGGGCAGAAAGCTCATGAGAGGTCGAGCAGTCCGTAGTCCTCCCGCGCCTCGTCCTTGGTGATATAGCCATTCAGCAGGTCATCCCGAACCGCCTGCCGCGGCCGCTGCAGAGGGTCGCCCCAGCCGCCGCCGGAACCCGTTACCAGGCGTACCAGGTCACCACGGTGAAGGTGATGCGGCCCGACCTTGCCGGAGCGAATGGGCGGCTCGCCGCTGGCCGGTACCACCTCCACGTAGTTGGGGGAGCCCGGACGGCCGCCGTCCACGCCCCAGGGCAGGAAGCGGCTCCGGCCATAGGTGGCCGTGAGGTAGGCCTCGTCGGCCAGAATCCGCAGGCTTCGCCTGATGCCCCGTCCGCCCCGATGGTGCCCGGCACCGGCCCGGACCACGTTCAGGCCGAACTCCTCGACGCGCACGGGGTAGCGCTGCTCCAGAACCTCGGTGGGCATGACGTAAGTCTCGCCGTCACCCACGGATACCAGGGCATTCTCCCCGTCCTTCCCGGCGCCGCCCCCCCAGCCCCCGGGCTGGGGCTCGACCATCACCTGCCACTGGCCGGTGGCGGCGTCCCGCAGGGAAAGGTTGGTGCCGCAGACGCTGAGGAACGTGCCGGCGGGAAAGCGGCCGGGCACCACCGGGGCCAGAGCCTTCCAGATCAGGTCCGTGGCGTGCTCCGTCATCTCCCAGTAAGTGGAGACCGGGGCGGGCCGACGGGCGGTGAAGACGGTCCCGGGCGGGCAGATGATCCGCAGGGGGGCGAACATGCCCTCGCAGGCGAGGTGTTCCGGATCCACCAGGGCCTTGAAGGCGCTGCGCACGCCGGACTCCAGGCCGGAGAAGGTGCAGTTGATCGAACCCGGCACCTCAGGGTCGGAACCGGTGAAGTCGGCCTCCAGCACCCCGTCCCGGATACGGACCTCCACCTGGATGTGTACGGGGGGGCCGCCGCGGCCGTCGTCATCGGCGACGTCCTCCGTTCGGTACACCCCATCGGGCAAGGACCGGATGCGCTGCTCCGCCACCCGCCGCCCATGCTCCTGGATGGCCTCCATGGATTGGCGCACGGACGCGGCACCGTAGCGCAGGCAGAGCTCCTCGATGCGGCGGCGCCCGGTGTAGAGGGCTGCGGTCTGGGCGTGCAGGTCGCCCAGGGCCATCTGGGGGGTGCGGGAGTTGGCCTCCAGGATGCGGTAAATGCCCTCAACCAGGCGCCCCTCCTCATAGATCCGAACCCAGGGGAGCTGGAGGCCCTCCTGGAAGATGCTATCTGAGGTCGTGGTCCAGCTCCCGGGGTCCTTGCCGCCGATATCCGCCCAGTGCGCCTTGGTAGCTCCAAAGCCGATCAGCTCGCCGGAAGTGGGATCGAAGTAGGGCATCAGGAGCCCGACGTCGGAGAGGTGGGTGCCTCCACCGCTGAAGGGGTCGTTGCCCAGAAAGACGTCGCCGGGCCGCAGCCCGCCGGGACCCGGGCCACGTCGGCGAAGCACATCCCGACCAGCGGAGGTTAGAACCCCCAGAAACCCGGCAACCCCGTTGCCCTGGGTCACCAGGTCTCCCTGGGCGTCGCAGATGCCGCAGGCGTAATCCAGCACCTCATAGATCACCGGGCTCATGCTGGTACGCTGCAGGGCCACGAACATCTCGTCGGAAACGCCGGCCAGCGCGTCCTTGAGGATCTCCAGGGTAAAGGGGTCGAAGGAGTCGGTACGGCTCAACGCGCTCCCTCCGTTTCGATGAGCAGGTGGCCGAAGGGGTCCACCTCCAGCTGCTGGCCAGGCAGGACCAGGGTGGTGGATGCCTCCTCCTCGATTACCAGGGGGCCAAAGCCCCGCCAGCCGGCGCCCAGGTCGGTCCGGCGGAAGATGGGGGTCTCCTGCCACCCCTCTTCAAACAGCACACGGCGGTGCTGCATGGGGGCTGCATCGCCCCGGTGGGCGGGCAGGCGTGGCACTCGAGGGGCGCTGACCGGAGACTCGCCCGTCAGATGCAAGGTGACCAGTTCCACGGGGCTCTCCAGCCGGTAGCCGTAAGCCTGTTCATGGGCGGCGTCAAAGCGGCGGCGGACTTCCTTGCGGTTGGCGGCCCAGGAGCCGGGGCTGCCGGTGGGGGGCTCTGCGGCGGGGCTCCTACCGGCAAGCGGCGGCAGGTCCACCGGTACGGCATGCTCCTGCCCCTGATAACGCAGTTCCGCCTGCCAGCGGAGCTGTACTGACTCCGGCGCGACGCCCTGCGTGACCAGCGCGTCCAGGGTCTCCCGCTCCATCTCGGCCATCAGGGGTTGGAGGTCCCCCTCTCCCGCCTGCTCCAGGGGGGCCACCCAGGTCCGGAGGGCGTCGTGGCGGAGGCTGGAGAGGAGCATCCCCCAGCCGGAGAAGTGGCCGGGGAAGTTGGGGATGACCACCCGCCGTACCCCTAGCCCGGCGGCAATCGAGGCCGCGTGCAGGGGGCCTCCGCCCCCGGAGGCGATGAGGTTGAAACGCCGCGGATCGTAGCCCCGACGCACGGACACCATCCGGACCGCCTGGGCCATGCGGGCATTGGCCAGGCGCAGGATGCCAAGGGCGGTCTCCTCGGTGCCCAGGCCCAGCCGGTCCGCCACCGTAGCCATGGCGCGCCGGGCCGCGTTCAGGTCCACCGGCAGACGCCCGCCCAGGTAAAACTTCGGGTTGAGGCGGCCGGTGAGGAAGTTGGCATCCGTGACCGTGGGCTCCCCGCCCCCCTGGCCGTACGCCGCAGGGCCGGGCACCGCGCCAGCGCTGCGAGGCCCCACGTGCAGGCCGCCCGCCTCATCGATCCAGGCGATGCTCCCTCCCCCTGCCCCGATCTCGACGATGTCCACGGTGGGCACCTTGATGGGGTAGCCGGCATTGCTGGGCGTCCACTCGATGCGGTAGTCACCGGTCAGCTTGACCCGGCCACCCTCCACCAGGGAGGTCTTGGCCGTAGTGCCCCCGATATCCAGGCTGATCACGTCGCCCTCGCCCAGCAGGGCCCCGACGGCCGCGGCGCCCGTCACCCCGCCCACTGGCCCGGACTCTACCAGCTGGATGGGGAGCCTGCGGCCCCGGGTGAAAGTCGTGATGCCGCCGTTGGACTGCATCAGGTAGCGGCGGGCCGCCGTGGGCCCCCCGCTCGCTGCGCCAGCCCCCCCGC
>CALMNP010000289.1 GCA_937868875.1 uncultured Bacillota bacterium
TGGTGGGTGCGGGCGGCTTGACCCCTTAAAGCAGGATTTCCTTCCTGGGTTGGCGAAGTGGTAACCATAAACTTGTCTGACATCTAACAGGTGAAAATATTATGACGTCCAAGGCCTTTTTGAAACGGGACCGTCGGCCCCTTTACCAGCAGCTCACCGAAGTAATCCGCAACGAGATTACCGCCGGCGAGTTTGCACCGGGGGAGCGGTTGCCTTCGGAACCCGAGCTGTCAGTGCGCTACGGCGTAAGCCGGGCCACGGTTCGCGAGGCGTTGCGCACCTTGGAGAAGGAGGGGGCCGTGCGTTCCCGGCGCGGCCAGGGGACCTTTGTGGTTGGTCCACGTGGGGTGCTGCAGGTAGGAATCGACTCCCTTTACAGCGTATCGGACGCCATCCGGCGGCAAGGCCATGAGCCGGGCTCCCGGGAGGTGCACGTTCAGGTCATCGAAGCCACCCAGCCAGAGCGCCAGGCCCTGGAGCTCGCGGAGGGGGCCCTGGTGGCGGTGGTTGAACGCACTCGCCTGGCCAGTGAAGAGCCGGTTGTCTATTCGATCGACACCATACCTGTGGACTACCTGCAAGGCTCCGACTGGCGAGCGGAGGCGGTCTCCGGCTCCCTCTTTGACCTGCTGCTGCGGTCCGGTCGGAAGCTTAGCCACACCCTGACGAGGTTTTTCTCCGTGCGGGCGGGGAAAGCTGTCGCCTCCCGCCTCGACCTCCCCGTAGGCGGGCCGCTTCTGCTCCTGGAGGAAACCGTTTACGACGAAGACAACCGCCCGGTCTTGATGTCCCGGGACTATTACCGTACGGACCGCATTGCGGTGCAACTGGTAAGGCGCCGGCAGCCATGAAGCTGCGACTGATCGCCCTGGACGTGGACGGTACCATTCTCCGGTCCGACCGCAGCCTGTCCCGCCGTACCCGCCGGGCCATTGCCCGGGCCAGGTACGCCGGCCTCCATGTCACCCTGATCACAGGCCGGCATCGGCAAGAGGTGGACTTCCTGGCGCGCTCCCTGGCCTTGACCGATCCGGTCGCCTGCTGCAACGGGGCTTTCATCTACCACCCGGACACGGGCCGGACCATCAGCGAGGCGGCCATCGGCCATGAGACCACCGTCCACTTGACGCGGGAGCTGCAGCGCCTGGGACTATTCTTCTACCACTACCTGCCGCAGGGCATTCTCATTGAGAGGCAGCACGCCCGCCGCCTGAAGTTTGGTGCACTTCGCAAGGCCTGGCGGACTCCCTCCCATACCGCCGGCTTCCTGCGATGGCTTATGGATTTGCGCCACCTGCGCCTGCTGACGGTGCCGGATGCCGCCGCTTATCTGGAAGCCAGACGGGTGCCAACGACCATGATCAACGTGTCCGGCCTCCCGACGGGAGAAGCGGAGGCGTTGCGGGCCGAGTTGGAACGGATTGAGGACGATCGCATCTCCACGACCCTAACCCTGCCGCATCACGTGGATATCTTGCCGCCGGGGCGGTCCAAGGCGGCGGGGCTGGCCGACATAGCGTCCCTGCTGGGCGTTGACCCTTCCGAGACGGTGGCCGTCGGCGACAACTTTAATGACGTTTCCATGCTGGAGTTTGCGGGCCTCGGGGTGGCCATGGGGAATGCTCCCGGGGAAGTCCGCGCCCGCGCCCACCGGGTGATCGGCGACAACGATCGGGACGGGGTGGCGGGGCTGATTGAAGAATTCCTAAGGGGGTGAGGTTCGGGAAGGTCCCTGGCTCAAAGCTGCTCGTCGGTTCCACTTAGATAGGGGAGGGAAAGAAACGCGATGGAAGGTTACGGTATTGGCATGGCTCTTATCCTAGCGGTCTGGTCCTACATCGCAATCGTCACAACCCTCGGCCCCGGCCTGTGGTGGGGGGAGGCGCTGATCTGCGGCGCCGTGACCGGACTCCTGGTCGGTAATGTGCAGGTCGGTCTGCAGATTGGCGCCACGCTGACCCTCATGTCCCTGGGTATGTGGACGTACGGCGGCGCCACCATGCCGGATTTTATGACCGGCGCCATCCTTGGCACGGCCTTCGGAGCCCTGAAGGGCGGCAGTGGGGCGCTTGAGGCAGGCCTTGCGGTGGCTGTTCCTGCTTCGATCCTCATGACTCAACTGGATGTCCTCGGCCGCGCCGTCACCACGGTCTTCATACACGGCGCCGACCGCGCCCTGGAGCGGGGCGATATCAAGGGAATCACCCGGTGGCATCTGCTGGGCCAGATCCCCTGGGGACTCACGCGCGCCATCCCGGTGTTTCTGGCGGTGTGGCTTGGTGCGGGACCCGTGCAGAACTTCATCAACGTCATGCCCGAGTGGTTCATGAAAGGCATGACCGTTACCGGCATGGTGCTTCCGGCCCTCGGCTTCGCCCTGCTGATGAACATGCTGCCGATCAAGAAGTATTGGCCCTTCCTTGTCCTTGGCTTCCTGCTCTTCGCTTACCTCAAGGTTCCGGTGACCGGTATCGCCCTGGCCGGTGTGGCCATCGGCACCCTTTACATGAGCTTGAAGGGGGCGGAGCTCAATGGCTAACGTACAGGAGGGCCCGGTAACCAAGACTGACGTCGTCCGGGCAATGTGGCGCCATATCATCACGCTGCAATGGTCCTGGAACTATGAACGCATGCAGGCCCTTGGCTGGCTCTGGTCCATGCTCCCCATCCTGACCAAGGTCTACAAGGACCCTGAGCACCTGAAGGCGGCCATGAGGCGTAACATCAACTTCTTCAACACCAACCCCCAGGTGGGTTCCCCGGCCATCTTCGGCGCCGCCGTAGCGATGGAGCAGCAGGAGAACCCGGACGTGGCCGACTCTATCAAGGTCGGCTTGATGGGCCCGTTCGCCGGAATCGGCGACAGCGTCCAGGCCATTCTCTTCCGTCCCATTCTCGCGGTCTTCGCCGCTGCCCTGGCCATGAACGGGTCCATGGGCGGACCGCTCCTCTTCGTGGCGGCGGGTATCTTCTGGATTGCCTTGATGCCCTGGCAGTTCTGGCTGGGGTACAACCAGGGCACGAACCTGGTGCAGGAGGTGGCCGGAGGCGGCCGGATTCAGAGGCTGACGGAAGGCGCCACGATCATGGGGCTGGTGGTCATTGGCGGGTTCGTTCCCTCCATCATGGCCGGCCTCACCACGCCCCTGAAGTTCGCCCGCACCCTGACGGTACAGGGGAAGGCCACGGAGAAGGTTGTGGAGCTGCAGGGCATTTTGGACCAGATCCTGCCCTACATGATCCCCCTCCTGATGGTCGGCTTCGCCTTCTGGCTGATCAAGTCCCGCAAGATGTCGCCCGTCAAGATCCTGCTGATCCTGACGGTTCTGTCCTTCATCACGGCGGCACTGCACATCCTCTAGCCTCAGTTGTGTACAAGGAGGCGGGGCGGGGTGGGCCTCACGCCCACCCCGCCCGCACTTCCAGCCAGGAGGTATACCCTTGGTCGGTATCGTGATCACGTCCCACGGCACACTGGCGGAGGGGCTGCGGGCGGCCGCGCAGATGATCCTGGGTCAGCAGGAAGCGGTGCAGACCGTCGGGCTGGGGCCGGCGGAGGACCTCGACGAGTTCCTGACCAAACTGCGTCAGGCTGCGGCCGAGGTGAACCGCGGCAGCGGGGTCCTGGTGCTGGCGGACCTGTTCGGCGGGAGCCCATGCAATACCGCGGCCTATCTGGTTCAAGAGGGCATGGAAGTGGTGACCGGGGCCAACCTGCCGATGCTGCTGGAGGCCCTGAGCCAGAGGGAGGAAAGGAATCCGAAAGAGCTGGCCGAAGCGGTGATCGCCGCTGCCAGAGAGGGCACCCGTCGCCTGGCGGACGTGCTGTGATCTTGCCCCGCCTCGCAGCACCCGTCGCGGTTTCAACTGGCGGCACCCAGCTTGGCGCCGGCCAGCAGGACCCAGTTCAAGTCAGGGAGGCAGGAGCATGGCAGTTGTTCACATGCGTATCGACAACCGTTTGATCCACGGCCAGGTAACGGTCACCTGGGTCCAGGCCGTTGGCGCCAACCACATGGTCGTTTGCAACGACAAGGTCGCGGTGGATCCCATCCAGAAGCTGATGCTGCCCCAGGCCGCCCGCGGGGTGAAGACCTCGGTGCTCTCGATTGCGGACACCCTGGCCTACTGCGAGTCGCCCCAGGGCCAGGCGGAGCGGATCATGGTCCTGGCCAAGTTTCCCTCCGACGGGCTCGCCTTGCTGGAAGGCGGTCTTCAGCCCCAGGAAATCAACGTTGGCAACCAGGCCCCGATCGGCGGCACCAAGTTCAAGATGGTGACCAACAGCGTGGCGGTGACGGCGGAAGACGCCGCCGTCTATTCGGCCATTGCAGCCAGGGGACATGCGTTGACCTACAAGATGATGCCCTCCGACCGGTCCGGCGACTTTCTGCAACTGCTGGCCCAGAAAGGATTTTAGGCCATGCGGCTGGGTACCCATGTCACGACCATTACGCCCCAGGTGCCGATTGACATGGGCGGGTACGGGGCGCGCCTGGCGCCGGCGACGGGCGTCCATGACCCGCTGACGGCGCGCGCCCTGGTGCTGGAGGACGGCCCCGTGAAAGTGGGGCTTGTGGTGGCCGACCTGTTGATGTTCTCGCGTCTTCAGGCGGAAGCCATTCGGCAGCGCGCCTCGGCCCTGACCGGCATCCCGCCCGGCCACCTTGTGGTGGCGGCGACCCACACCCATTCGGGTCCGGCGGTTTCCTCCTCCCCGCCTTTCAGTCAGAAGGCGGACCCGGTCTACGGGAACTGGGTGGTGGAAGCCGCTGCGGGGGCCCTCTACCAGGCCGCCGAGAGGTTGGAAGAGGTCTGGGCCGGTTGGGCCATGTCCGAGGTGGAGGGTGTCGGGGGCAGCCGGCGGGCCTCTGCACCAACCGCTCCCGAGGTTGCATCCCCCACTACGATGCTGGGAAAGACGGTGAGCCCTGACCGGCAGCCGCTGGGCGTGCTCTCCCTTGCCCGTCCGGACGGGGCGCTGCGAGCGGTGCTGGTCAACTTCCAGTGCCACCCGACGGTGCTCGGAGCGGACAACCTCCTGATTTCCGCAGACCTTGCCGGCGCGGCGCGGGACGCCCTGAAGGGCCTGCTGGGCCCGGACGTCTTCGTGGCCTTTGTCAACGGAGCTTGCGGGGATGTCAGTCCCCGCTTCACCCGCCGCGCTCAGACCTTCGGGGAACTGCGCCGGTTGGGCGGGCTGCTTGGCGCGGCGGCAGCCACGGCCGCCCTGCGAGCCGAGTGCCGCGAGCTTCCACCCGGGTCCCTGCGGGTGGGGACCGTCGAGGCGGGCCTTCCCATCCGGGATCTCCCTTCGGCGGAAGAAGCCCAGGAGCAGTTGGCCAGGATGAAGGAAGAGTGGGAGCGGGCCCAGGCGACTCCCGGTTTGCCGGCAGGCGCTCTCCGCCTGGCCCGGACGGCTCTGGAAGGAGCCCAGGTGCAGGCGCTGTTGGCCCTGTACCAGGGCGAGGTTGAGACCCGGGCCGAACTTGTGGGCTGGCGTCTGAACGGCCCGGGAGAGGGTAGCCATTTCGGCCTGGTGACGATCCCGGGGGAGCTGTTCGCTTCTCTTGGCGATGCAATTCGTGGCGGGGGCGGGCTTGGCTGCACCTTTGTCGCGGGCTATAGCGGCGGCGAGGTTGGCTATATACCTGACCGCCAGGCCTACGCTGAGGGGGGCTACGAGGTTTTGTCCTCCCCGTTTGCGCCGGAAGCGGGCGAAACCCTGGCTTCCGCCGCCGCCAACCTGCTGCGGAGCCTGGCCTGATCGAAGGAGGTCTTGACACATGCCGGCGAGTGATTATTTCCGCGCCATCCAATCGATCCTGGAGCAAGTTGAGCAGACGCAGGCGGCAGCCATCCGGGAGGCGGGGCGCCTGGGCGCCGCCGCGATCTCGGACGGTGGCCTGATCCATGCCTTTGGCACCGGCCACTCCCACCTCCTGGCGGAGGAGGTCTATTACCGTGCGGGTGGCCTCTTGACCGTGAACGCAATTCTTGAGCCCTCCCTGATGCTGCACGAAGGTGGCGCCAAGTCCAGTGCCGTGGAGCGCCTGCCCGGATTCGCCCGGGTCATTCTGGACCAGGAACCCGTGCGGGCCGGCGACGTGCTTCTGATCGCCTCCAATTCGGGGCGGAACGCCGTGCCCGTAGAAATGGCCATGGCGGCGAGGGAGAAGGGGCTCAAGGTGGTGGCCATCACTTCCCTGGCCCATAGCCGCAGTCAGCCGGCCGTTCACGCCTCGGGGAAAAAGCTATACGAGCTTGCCGATGTGGTCATCGACAACGGCGGCGTCCCGGGGGATGCCGTTCTGGAGGTTCCCGGCATGCCCGTCAGGGCCTGTTCCACCTCCACGGTGTCGGGTGCGGCCATCATGCAGGCGATCATGGCCGAGGTGATCGATCAGCTGGTTCAGGCCGGGCAGCTGCCGCCCGTGCTGCAAAGCGGCAACGTGGAGGGAAGCC
>CALMNP010000290.1 GCA_937868875.1 uncultured Bacillota bacterium
GCTCCACGGTCCGGGTGCGGCTGATTGATACCCCGCCAGGATGGCCTGCTGCATCCGCGTGTGCCAGGCTTTGTCGCGGGCGAACCGCCGCCACATCCGGGCCAGGGCCGGGTTGGCCGTGGCCTCAGCCTGCGTGGTGTACCGCCGGTTGGCTTCGATCTCCGCCTGAATGTTGGCCTCCAGGTACTGCCGGTCCTGTGCCGGGGGGCTGCCGTATGTCCATGGTTCACTCATGCCCATGATCATCACCTCCGCTCCATCTTATGTCGCGGCCCGGTTGACGCGCCATCCGCACGGCTGGGGCAGGGATCTGGCCACGCCAAAAAAGCGGGACGCCTGTGGGGCGTCCCGGGTAGGGACGGTGCTGTTTCGTGATGAGTATCCGAGAATGGTCTCAAACGGCGTTGGCTCCGAGGGGCCTGGTCAAAGGCTCCTGGGCTGTTTCTTAACCCATTTGGCACGCCGCTGCAGGATGGCCACTAAGATTTTGGCGGCTGCGTCGATCAGCGCAACGAGGATGGCGGAAGTTGCTGCGGCCACAGTCCCACCTCCCTCCCGTCGGACTGCACCGTCCCAACCGTAAGGAGAGGAAACCGCTACCCGCCCCCGGTCGGCCCCGGGGGCTTCTGTATGTTGATGGTAACACGTCCGGTACTTTCCAGAGAATAGTACTGGGGTCCTATTGTGTTTTCGTCCCGCCGCCGGACGCTTCCGCCCCCAGGTGAGCGGCGAAGAACTCCACCACCCTGCGGTCGTATTCGTCTTTCTCGACCTCGCGCGAGGCCACATGGTAGGAGGCCGGAGAGTCGGCTGGAAATACCCCGGACGGCCAGGACGGGGTGGCGCGGGAAGCAGCCCAGACGGTGACGTTCGCCCGGTGGGCGGCCTGCACCAGCTCCTCGCTGTCCGTGGGGGGAATGGTCGTGTCGTCCTGGCCGTAGAGCACCAGGATGGGCTGCGTCATTCGGGATATCTGCCGAACGGGGCTGACGTCGCTGACGGGGATGCGGCCGATCACGGTGAGGGACCGCACGACCAGCCAGTTGAACCCGTTCGAGAGGCCTGTCCAGCGGGAAAGGTTGCGGCTCAGGTACCGGGGCAGGTCGGCGTAAGGCGAGTCCATGATGACAGCCTCCAGGGCCGGTTCGCGCCCGGCGGCCTCCAGAGCGGCGACTGCCCCCATGGAGAACCCCATGATGCCGATGTGTCGGGCCCGGTCGGCCCGGTTCCGGCGCAGGTAGCTGACGGCGCCCAGAACGTCCCTCGCCTCGTAGTAGCCGAAGCTTGTCATTTTGCCGCCGGAGAGGCCGGCTCCCCGAAAGTCAAAGAGCAGCACGTTGAATCCGGCGGCGTTCAGCTTCTGAGCCAGATCCAGGGACTTGACGGTCTTCTCCAGGCGGTTGCCTCCGTACCCATGCGCCAGGATGACGGTGCGGTCGCTGGGGCCGGCGGGGATGAACCAGCCCCGGAGCGTGACGCCATCCTCGTCCGCGGCAAACTCCACGGTGTCAAAGGGAATTGCCAGTCGTGCCGGGCTGTCGTCCACCGCCCTGCGCGCGGGGTGCGTCAGGCTCCAGCCGGCGTAGGCCGGGAGGCTGACCGCAGTCAGGACAGCCAGAGCCACCACCCAGGCAGCCAATGTACGCAGAAGCCCGAACCGGCGACGACGTCCGGCCGCCACCTCTCTCAAACGGCGCGCCTCGGTGCGTGACATCTGGCCTTCCATTGCGGTTCCCCCCCTGAGCCCCCCGTTGGGAGGGTATACTCTCAGCCTACCACGTCAAAGCCCGGCAAAGAATAGTGCTACGGTCCTATTGCGCAGCCGGCCTCACGTCACTCCGTGAACAGGGGCAACTCACCCAAGAAGATCAGGTCTTGCCGCCGGGCCGCATCTCCTTCCGCCAGGACGGCGGCTCGCGCCGCCACGGTGGCCCCGGCCCGGGTCACCAGCCGCTCCACCGCGGCCAGCGAATTTCCTGTCGACACGACATCGTCGATGATGGCCATACGCCTGCCCGCCAGCCGCCGCGCGTCGCGTCCGTCCAGGCAGAGCACCTGCCTGTCCTGGGTCGTGATAGAGACCACCTCATCCACCAGGGGGTCCTCCATGTAGGGCTTGACGCTCTTGCGCGCAACGAAGTAGTTCATTCCCAGCAACCGCGACATCTCGTGGATCAGGGGGATGCCCTTTGCCTCAGCCGAAATAAGCCCGTCCACGGGGGGCAGGCGGTCCACCAGGGCGGCTGCGGCCGCGGTCACCAGTTCCGTGTCGCCCAGAATGACGAAGCTGGCGATACTGAGCCCCGGCTTCACCTCCACCACCGGCAGCCGCCGCGTCAGGCCCACTATCTCCAGCACATAATACCCGCCCTGATGCATACGCCCGACCTCCCGCCTCGTGAAGACCCGAACCGATTCATGGACTCCCCTCATATGCTTCCTCACTCTCGGCAGGACTCCTGCGCAGCGGACCGCAGCCTGGGGCCACCCCCTCCCCCTCCCGCGCCTGGAATAGGTCACCG
>CALMNP010000291.1 GCA_937868875.1 uncultured Bacillota bacterium
GTAAGCGTAATCTGAATGAGCGACAAATACAGGGGTGGGTATATACAGCCCACCCGCCCATCCTACCAGCCGGCAAGGAGGTGGCACAGGCCATGGTAACATTTACTCTCGCGGCCAGGACCCGCATCCAGGAACTCATCGCCGAGCGCCAGGACCCCGACGTCGGGCTCCGGCTTTATGCCATGCCGAGCGGCTGAAGCGGCGTAAGCCTGGGAATGGCTCTGGATGAGCCATCAGAAGCGGACGAGGTGCACGTGATCGACGACATACGGGTCATCGTGGACGCCCTGAGCGCCCACTACGTGCAGGGCTCGACCGTTGACTACCGCAAGACCATGTTCGGCATGCAGTTCGGCATCTCAGGCGGCCGCCTGGGCGGCGGCTCCTGCTAGCTCAAGGGGCAAAGGGAAAGGGCGCAGCGGACATCCGCTGCGTCCTTCTTTCGTCCTGCCTGCGTCTTATCGCTGCTCACCGGTCCCGGGCCGCGCCGGACTGCACCGGTTCCGCGTCGCTCGCTCCGCTGCCCGGCCGGGGTCCCACCACGTCGACCAGAGGCAGCTTGCGGTTGTACCAGTAAAAGAAGGCAGCCACAATGACCACGCCGATGCTCGTCAGTTGAGCCACCTTGAGGCCGGCAAAGGTGGTCAGGCTGTCCCTCCGAATGAACTCCAGCAGGAAGCGGGCGACGGAGTACAGCACGGCGTAGAGCAGGAACAGGTTGCCCGGGCGCCGCTTCTTCTGCCGGGCCGTAAGCCACAGCAGGAACCCCATGATGACGACGTCGATGACGCCCTCCCACATCTCCGCCGGGTACATGGGCTGGCCGCCGGAGTACTGGGAGGCCAGGGTGCCAGGCCGGTAGGTGACGCCTAGTGGGCCATGGGTAATGACGGACCAGGTGTCGCCATCCAGGAAGCAGCCCACGCGGCCTATGCCCTGCCCAAGGATCACCCCCGGCGCCATGGTGTCGGCCAGGTCCCAGAAGTTGATCCGGTATTTCCGCGTGAACCACACGCCGGCCAGCACGCCGCCCACCAGGCCCCCCTGGATGGACAGACCGCCTTGCCAGATGTAGAGGGCCTCCCAGGGCCGCGCGCTATAGTAGTCCCAGGTGAACGCCACTTCCCACAGCCGCGAACCGACGACGCCGGCGATGACGGCCCAGAAGAAGAAGTCGAGGATGGCGTCCTCGTGGCGGCCCTGACGGCGCGCCACAAGGATGGCGAGCCAGATCCCCAGCAGGATGCCGAGGGCGGCCATCACGCCGTGGGAGCGGACCTGATAACCGAAGATCGTGACCAGGACAGGATACATGAACAACCTCCTATCACAAGGGGGGACGGCGCGCCTCGGCGCGGCGTAGCGGGGGAGTCCGGTCTCCAACCCTCAATCTGACGTTCCCGGTCGTCCCTGTCAAGTCAAGGCGCCAGGCCGGGATTCCTGTCGGGCGACGCGGCCGGCGGTCCGGGCGCGTACCAGACGCTGGGACCGCTCAGCCGTCCCATCAGAAACCCGCCGAGAACGGGCCCGATGATGCCGGAGACGCCCCAGGGAAGACCCGAGGCCGCCATGTAGCGTCCCCTCTGCTCAGGCGGGGAGATGTCGGCCACAAACTTGGTGTAGCTGGGAGCGTTCATCATCTCGGCCACAGTCACCACCACCATGGCGGCCACCAGCCCGGCCCAGGTCGGCATGAGGCCGAACCCCACGAACCCCAGGCCGTAGAGCAGGCTGGAGGCGGCCAGAACCACGTGGACCTGGTGGCGGTTCACCAGATGGGTGATGGGAATCTGCAGCACCACCACCAGCAATCCGTTGATGGCGATGAGGCTGGCGTAGGACTCCGGGCTCATGGACCGGAACCTGGTCAGGAAGATGGCCAGGGTGGTCTCGATCTGAGCGTAGCTTGCCCCTACCAATACCGCCACCGCCAGGAAGATGAGGAAGACAGTGTCGCGAAGCACCACGCGGTACCCCTCGTCCACGGCGCCCCCGCTGGACGCTGCGGCAACGGCCCCAGCCGCGGCCCGCGCCCCCTCCCCCACGGTCATGTTGTCCGCCGGCCGCGTCTCCGGTATCAGGAAGGCGACGGTCACCGCGTAAAGTATGGTGCTGACCGCCGTGATCAGAAACGCAGTGCTATAAGATCGCGTCACCAGGACCGCCCCCACCAGCGGCCCCACGGAGGCGCCGACATTGATGGCGATGCGGAGCAGCCCGTAGGCGTGGGCCCTCTTCTCGGGCAGCGTGACGTCGGCCACGGCAGCGCTGGACGCCGGCCAGAACATGGGGCCGGCGGTGCCCATAAGGACGCCCAGGATAAGGAAGTGGGTGAAAGTCCGGGCCCGGGAGAACAGCAGCAGCACCACCGCTTCGGCTATCAGAGCGCCGAGCATCATGCGGCGGCGTCCAAAGCGGTCGGCCAGTGACCCGGAGACCATGCCGGTGATCAGGCCGGCCAGGGCCATCAGGCCCATAAAGAGGCCCACGGAGGTTGTGGACACACCCATCTTGCTATACAGGTAGAGACTCAGGAAGGGACGGATCATGAAGCCGCCGATGGAGTTGACCAGGTTGCCGAAAAACAGCACCCAGACGATGCGGTGAAATCCGGAGACGTCCCGGAGCAGGGCTCTTGGATTCAAGGGCAAACCTCCGTTGGAGCACTCCCAGAAGACAGAAAGAGCGGGGGGAGGTTCTGAACCTCCCCCCGCCCGCGAGCGGGCCCGTGGCCCGATGGCGTTCGGTGACGAAGCTTCAGATTTTCTGCGCCTCGCGCACCACGTAGTGCGCCTGGCGCAGTCCCTCCAAAAGTGGTTGGGGGTCGTCGGTCTCCACCTTCATGACCAGGGTCATGGTGTGCATCAGGTTGACGTCGTGCAGGGCCACGGCGGCGATGTTGATGCCCAGCCGCTTGGCCACCGCGGTCACGCCCGCCACCTGACCGGGCCGGTTGTCCACGGCCAGGACCAGACGGTATCCCGGCTTGTCGTAGCCGAAGATGCCGACGAGGGCATCGAAGAGATCGGACTTGGAGATGACGCCGACGAGGACATGCTCGTCGTTGATCACGGGCAGAATGCTGTACCCGTGTTGCTTCATCAGGTACGCGGCGCGCTCCAGGGGTTCGTCCCCGTGCACCGCGATGGTGGTGCGGTTCATGACCTCTTCGACCACATGCTCCCGCAGGAAGTCTGAGAGGTAGACAGGATCGACAGGGGCGCCCAGGGCGTAGGACTCGAAGGGGAGGTCGGTGACTGGCTTGCCGGCACGCTTGTTTTGCAGGGCCTCCGTGGCAGTGTGGGCGCGCAGAATGCCCTTTTCGGTGATGAGGCCGACCACCTGGCCCGCCTCCACCACCGGCAGACCTTCATACTGACCGCGGTAAATCGCCTGCAGGGCGGCGGACAGGGTATCCCTGGGGCCGATGTGCACCGGATACTCGGTCATGTGGTTGCGGACGTACATGCGCCCATCCCCTCTCGCACCCAGACGGTTTAAACTCTAGTTCGCCGCTCGGGGTTGGGGCTCCTGCCTCGTCCCTGGGCTCCTGCCTCGTCCCGCCGGCCCAGGACCCGCGATATGCAGGCGGTGCGGCTACTTCCCCAGACGCTCCAGGGCGTAGAGCAGACCCAGGACGCCCAGGGAGTTCACGATGTCCCCCTGCTGAATGAGCTGCCTCACCTGGCTGAGCGGCACCAGCTCCACGCGGATGTCCTCCGCCGGGTCCAGGTGCTGTTCCGCCACCTTGACGGCGTCCCGGGCCAGGTAGAAGTAGCAGTAGTTGTCCTGAATGGCAGGGTTGACCGCCACACGGCCCAGGGACTCCAGGCCCTCCGCCCGGTATCCGGTCTCCTCCAGCAGTTCGCGCGCCGCGGCGCCGGCCGGGTCCTCGTCGGAGCGGTCCAGCGTTCCACCCGGGATCTCCAGCGACTCGTTCTGGATGCCGTGCCGGTACTGCCTCACCAGGATGACCTGCTGGTCCGGGGTCACGGCCACCACGTTGACCCAATTGAGAAACTCCATGACGAAGAACCGGTGCCGGTTGCCCCTGTCCAGGTGGACGCAGTCGTCCTCCCGGAAGCGCACGGGGCCGCGCTGGTAGATGGTCCGCGTCTCCTCCCGGCGCCAGGGGTTGGGAAACGGGGAACGGTCCAGCGGGCTCATGCCTCGGACCGTTCCGGGAGTTGGATTTTGGGTTTGTCCGGGGAAGGCTTGTAGAGCAACAGGTTCCGTCCGATGACCTGAACCAGTTCGGAGCGCGTGGCCTCCGCCAGGCTGGCGCCGGCGTCCTCCGCGCTCGCGGGCGCATTCTCCAGCACCCGCACCTTGATCAATTCCCGTGCCGCCAGGGCGGAGGCGGCCTGGTCCACCACCGTGGTGCCGACGCCCTCCTTGCCCACGTGCAGGACCGGAGCCAGGTTGACTCCCAGCGACCTCAAGTAGCGTTTCTGCTTGCCGGTCAGCACACCGCGCCTCCTATTTTCAGGGAAAGCCCCGGAACTCTTGGGCCGGGCTTCCGGGGTGGTTGAAATCAAGTGGAAAAGCCCTGACGACAGGGTAACAGACCCTGCCGTCCCAGGCAAGGCGAACAGCCGGGAACCTCTCGCGGCAGGGATTTGGCCCTCCCGGCAGCGAAGGCTTGTTACGCCGGTCTCACACCAGATCGAGGGAGGCCCTGCCCGTGCCCAACCCGACCGACGGCCCCGGACCTAGTCTCTCCACCAGCCCGCCTCCGTTTCTCTCCGCCGTGGTGCCGCCGGACATGGACGGGGCCACGGTCATTCGCCTGCTTCGCGGGCAGTTGCACCTGTCGCGCACCCTTTGGCGCAGGCTGAAGCAGTCGGGGCAGGTTCTGGTGGACGGCCGGGCGGCGACGGGTCAGACGCGGCTGGCGGCGGGAGCGCGCGTGGACCTGATTCTGCCGGCCTCAACCTCGTCCGGGATGGCGCCGGAACCCCTCCCTCTGGACGTGGTGTACGAGGACCACGACGTCCTGCTGGCCAACAAGCCCGCCGGCCAGGTGGTCCATCCCACCGGCCGCCATGTTTCCGGCACCTTGGCCAATGCCGTGCTCTACCACTGGCAGAACCGCGGTGACTCCGCCACCTTCCACCCCCTGCACCGCCTGGACCGCAACACCTCGGGGCTGGTCCTCATCGCCAAGCACTCCCACGCCCACCAGCTCCTGGACAAGGCCCTGCACCGCCGCGAGCTGCATCGCGACTACCTGGCCTTCGTGCGGGGGCGGGTGGAGCAGCCGTCGGGGACCATTGACGAGCCCATCGCCCGCCTGGAGGGCCACGCCATCCAGCGGGGCGTCAGGCCGGACGGCCGGCCGGCGGTGACGCACTATCAGGTGGTGCAAATCTGGGATGGCGCCTCGCTCCTGCGCCTCCGCCTGGACACCGGCCGGACGCATCAGATTCGCGTTCACCTGGCCCACATCGGCCATCCCCTGCTGGGCGACACGCTGTACGGCCCGCCGGATCTGCCGCCGCCCCCGGCGCTGGCGCCGGACCGACAGGCCCTGCACGCCTATCGCCTGGAGTTTCCGCACCCACTCCGACAGGAGGCCATGGAGTTCACCATCCCGCTGCCTCCTGAACTGGAGGCCCTGGCGGCCGCCCTGGAGGAGGGCCGCGTGGACGAGGGCCGCGGCTGAGCGTGTCAGAGCCCTATTGGCCCTGCACGCTCGCCTGCCGCTCCCGGTACTCGGCCAGAAGCAGGTCGACCATCCGGCCGTAGCTGCCGACGCCCTCGGCCTGCATATTGGCCTTCAGGTACCGGTCATTGATGCGGTTGGAGACCCTCTCCACGGGCCCCTCGTGGGCCCTCCAGTAGGCATCCAACTGGGCCAGGTCCCGCCTCACCCCCGGGCTGTAGCGGGCCTTGAGTTCGTCGTACCTGGTCGGGTCGCGCTCACCCAGGGCGTCCATGGCGTTGACCATCGCCGACAGGGTTCCAGAGTACCGGAAGTCGGCGTCAGGATGGAGGCTGCAGACCAGGTAGGCAATGTAGTTGGCCTCATCCTCCCGGGCAAAGCCGCGCTGGTGGGCCATCTCGTGGGTGGCGGCGGCGGGGATGGACGAGCCGGGAACGGCGATGTTCACGTTGGCCTCTCCCGTGAAGGGAAAGTAGATCCCGCCGATGCCTGTGTACGACCACAGCTCCGAGACCCACACAGCCTTGGGTGGGCTGTAGCGGCCGGAGAGAACCGGGTACCGCTCCGCCGCCTGCTCGTACCCCAGCGAGGCGCGCCGGAGAGCGTCTGGAACGCCGCCGCTCAGGCGCATGAAGCCGCCCGGGTCCTCCTGAACCTGCTGCCGCAAGGCGTTGGTCCGGTCGATCAGGTCACTGCACAG
>CALMNP010000292.1 GCA_937868875.1 uncultured Bacillota bacterium
CCTCGGAAATACGACGAAATGTCGCATTTAAGAAGCCTTGGAGAACAAACATTTCCTTTCGGGAAGGGCTGGCGGGTAATGGCACCAAAGCCTTGACGTTCCTGTATTTGGACCAAAATACGACGAACTGTCGTATTGCCGAGGGGGTGAGGGGGTGCCACCCCGGGACGGCGGGCCGCCCCGGCGCCTCGGCCAATCAGGCCAGGCCTCCGACTCCGGCCGGCATGGCGGCCGCCGGCGCGCGGTTTATGGGGCTCCCCGGTCGCGATGAATGACAAATTGCACTGGGACGGGTTTTCTATAATGGAGGCGGTTCGGCGGTCTAGAGCGGGTTGCCGAGCCATACACATAAGGTACCCCAGGGCCTGGCCACGGCGGTGCCGTGACGGGCGTGGGGCGTCGGGGGCGAAGGCCTTGGTCGTTTACGGTGACCTCTATTTCGCCATCAACCTGACTGTGGACTTTCTGCTGCTCTGGATGACCGGCGCCTGGGTGGGGGAGAGGCCGCACCCCTGGCGGGTTTTGGCCGGAGCCTGTCTTGGCGCCATCTACGCCTTCGGGCTCAGCCTCGTTCCTCAGCTCGCCTGGTGGGGCTGGCTACCCCTGCGCCTGCTCTTTCCGCTGGCCATGCTGGCGGCGGCCTACGGCCTCAGGGGTCGTCGCCGTGCGCTGCGCCTGGCCGGGGTCTTCTACGGCGTGTCCCTGGTGGCCGGCGGTGCCGCCCTGGCCTCCCAGTTCTGGGGCGACCCCAGCGGCTGGTTGTCGCGCGGCGTCTTTGTGCTGCGCCAGTACAACCTGATGGTGCCCGCCATCCTGGGCAGCCTGGCTCTGGGGCGTCAGGTCCTGCTGCTGGCCCAGCGCGTACTATCCGAAGCGCGCCGCTACTACCCGGTGGAGGTGGCGTTCGGCGACCAGCGCGTGCGCCTGCGCGCCCTCTTGGATACGGGCAATCACCTGAAGGACCCGGTGCTGCAGGTTCCCGTCATGGTCGTGAACTACGAGAGCCTGGCGCCTTGCCTGCCGGAGGCGGTGCGCCGCGCCTTTGAGGAAGGGGTGGACGACGACGCCGTGCCGGGAGGGGGCGTGCCCCGCGTGGCGCCGGAGGACCTGCTCGATGCTCTGGATGGGACACCCTGGGCCTCGCGCCTGCGGCTGATCCCGTTCTCCTCCGTCGGCCACCGGGGCGGCATGCTGGTGGGCTTTCGCCCGGACGCCGTCTACTACTGGGATGGCGAGCGGATGGTAGCCGCCACGCAGGCCCTGGTGGGCGTTTACAGCCACCGGCTGGACGAGGCCGGGCGCTACAACGCCCTGCTCTCCCCGGACATCCTGACCACCGCCTGATTGCCGGCCGGGTCTGTGTTCCCGGCTGCAACCTCAGCCGCCTGCAAGGAGGGATGGTTCCGCATGATGCGACTCTGGCTGCGAACCCGACTGCTGCTGCGGCTGAAGTTGGTCCACCTGCTGACCGCCCTGGGTCTCTACAAGGCGGAGTGGGTTCACTACATCGGCTCCAGCGAGACCCTGCCGCCGCCGCTCAGCGCCGACGAGGAGGGGTTTCTCCTCTCGCGCCTGTCCACGGGCGACGAGGCGGTGAAAAGCGTCCTCATCGAACGCAACCTTCGCCTGGTGGTGTACATCGCCCGCAAATTCGACAACACCGGCATCGGCGTGGAGGACCTGGTGTCCATCGGTACCATCGGTCTGATCAAGGCGGTCAAGACCTTCGACCCCGAGAAGCGCATCAAGCTGGCCACCTACGCCAGCAAGTGCATCGAGAACGAGATCCTGATGTACCTGCGCCGCTCCAGCCGGCAGCGCTCCGAAGTCTCCTTCGACGAGCCCCTCAATAAGGACTGGGAGGGCAACGAACTGCTGCTCTCCGACATCATGGGCACCGAGGACGACCTCATCTATAAGGGAATCGAGGAAGAGGTGGACCGTACCCTGCTCCGCAAGGCCATGAGCAAGCTCACCGGACGGGAGCGGCGCATCATGGAACTGCGCTTCGGCCTCTCCGACCACCAGGAGCGCACGCAGAAGGAAGTGGCCGACCTGCTGGGCATCTCCCAGTCCTACATCTCGCGCCTGGAGAAGCGCATCTACAAACGCCTGCGCAAGGAGATCCTGCGGATGCAGTAAAGACCGGCGGACGGCGGACCAAGACAAGCGACGCGACACTGCAGCAGCCCCTTCGGGGGCTGTTTCCGTTTTTTGGCAAATTTTATGGTTTCAGGGTATAAGGTCCTTGCCCGATGACCATACTGGTGGCTGAAGAAGCTGCGGAAAGAGATTGAGATGGCAACGACTTTCGCGGCTCGCAGCCGCCGCGCGACGGGCCGGCGGCCATCGGGGAGGGGCCTGCATGTTGGTCAACAAGGTCGAGATTTGCGGGGTCAACACGTCCAAGCTCCCCGTCCTCACCAACGCGCAGATGCGGGAACTGTTCACGCAGATGCAGGGGGGCGAGGGCAGCGCCCGGGACAAGCTCATCAACGGCAACCTTCGTCTCGTGCTCTCCGTCATCCAGCGCTTCAACAATCGAGGCGAGTATGTGGACGACCTGTTTCAGGTCGGCTGCATCGGCCTGATGAAGGCTATCGACAACTTCGACCTGGGCCAGAACGTCAAGTTCTCCACCTACGCGGTGCCGATGATCATCGGCGAGATTCGCCGCTACCTCCGCGACAACAACCCCATCCGCGTCTCACGCTCGCTGCGGGACATCGCCTATAAGGCACTGCAGGTCCGGGACACCCTGGCCAACCGCTTCTCCCGTGAGCCCACCGTGACGGAGATTGCGGAGGAGCTCAAGATGCCGCGGGAAGAGGTGGTGTTTGCCCTGGACGCCATTCAGGAGCCGGTGTCTCTCTTCGAGCCGCTGTACCATGACGGAGGCGACCCCATCTTCGTCATGGACCAGGTCTCCGACGAGAAGGACGGCGACGGCAACTGGCTGGAGGGCATCGCCATCCGCGAGGCCCTGCACAAGCTGTCGGACCGGGAGAAGCACATCCTGACCCTGCGATTCTTCCAGGGCAAGACGCAGATGGAGGTGGCCGAGGAGATCGGCATCTCCCAGGCTCAGGTGTCGCGCCTGGAGAAGGCCGCGCTCAGCCACATGCGCAAACACGTCTGACCGGAGTGAGGTGGACGGAACATGGGCAGATCTGCAATCTGGGTCATCGCCGGCCTGCTTCTGGCCGCTTTGGCGGGGCTCTCGGGCATGGCCCGGTCCCTGGGCGAGGCGGCCCCGGCCTCACCCGATCCTTACGGTAACCTCCTGCGCTTTCACGTTGTCGCCAACAGCGACACGGCAGAGGACCAGGCGGTCAAGCGCCAGGTGCGGGACCGGGTCCTGGAACTGCTGACCCCGACCTTGTCGCAGGCCAGGTCGCCGGAGGAAGCCCGCCAGCTGGTCCTGGCCCGGCAGGACGAGGTCGGGCGGGCCGCCCAGGACGTGGTCCGCCGCGCCGGCAAGAACTACGGCGTGAAGGTGGAGGTGGGACGGTTCGTCTTCCCCACCAAGGTGTACGGGGACAAGGCCTTGCCGGCCGGGAAGTATGAGGCCCTGCGCATCTCCCTGGGTTCCGCCGAGGGCCAGAACTGGTGGTGCGTGCTGTTCCCGCCCCTGTGCCTGGTGGACGCCGCCGGGGGCGTGGCGGTGGTCTCGCCGGCCGCGGTCGAAAACACCGAGTCCTGGCTTGGCAGCGAGCAGGCCGATTCGCTGCAGGGGCGGGCGGGCGAGGCCCGCCTCGAAGTGCGGTATGCCCTGGTGGAGTGGCTGAAAGGCCATCCCCTCACGCCGCGCCTCGAGGCCTGGCTGAAGGACCATGGGTGGATCGTGCCCCAGGCGGCGCCCCGCCCTGTCGACGTGCCCTGAGTCAGGCCGCGCCGGCAACCCGACCCCACGGGGGCCGGGTTTTCTCTTGTCTGCACCTCGTCCCCCCGGTCGCATATACATGGTAGCGGACTCCCTTCGACTGGGAGGTGGTACGAGGGTGCATCGAATGTCCGATCTGAGGCAGCGCGATGTCGTCAACATCAATGACGGCAAGCGCCTGGGCACGGTCGCCGACGTGGATGTCGACCCCGAGTCGGGGCGGATTGTGGCGCTCATCGTCCCGGGCACCGGCAAGTTCATGGGGTTCTTCGGCGGCGCCAACGACTACGTGATCACCTGGGATCGCATTGTGCGCATTGGTCCGGACGTGATTCTGGTGGACTGGGAAGACAGGGAGCGCGGCGGGGGGCGCGGCGGCTCGCGCCACCGCGGTGAATCCGGCCCCGGTAACCCTGGCCCCGGCGGGTTCCCTCCCGGCATGATGCCTCCGGGATTCGGCGGCATGGGCGGACCGCAGGGGCTGGGCGGCATGCCTCCAGGAGCGGGGCATGCCGGCCCCCCGGGAGGGCCGCATCCCGGCGGCGGGCCTGTGATCATTCCCGGCCCGGCGTCGATGGGCGGCCCGGGCGGCATGGTTGGTCCGGGCGTCATGGGCGGCCCCCTGCCGCAGGGCCTTGCCATGCCGCAGGGCATGACGACCGGCGGGCCGCTCATGCCCCCTGGGGCCCCCGTCATGCACGGAGGCCCTGGCATGCCGCCTGGGATCCCCGTCATGCCCGGCGGCATGATGCCCGGAGGACCGGGGATGCCAGGACATCCAGCCATGGGAGCCCCCATGATGGGCGTGCCGCCGGGGCCGCCGCAGGACGTGGAGCCTGACCAGGAGCGCCGGCGCCGGCCGCGGTAGCGGAACTACACAGAGGACCCATCAAGCCCCGGGGCGAAGCCCATACTACCCGGGGCCTTTTCTTTGCGGTCCCCTACCTGGAGGGATGATCTTGCTGCCGCTTCCCGAGGGCATTTCACTGCAGGCCGTCAACGGCGTTTCACTCTTGCGCTTCAACTCTCTCACCGACGGAACCGGAGCCCGCGCCTGGTTCACCACCCGGCGCGGCGGCGTCAGCGTCCCACCTTACGCCACGCTCAACGTGGGCTTCCACGTGCAGGACGATCCGGAGGCTGTGCGGGAGAACCGGAGCCGCGTCTGGTCGGCCCTGGGTGTCTCGGGCGAGCAGGTGGTGGGCGCAGAGCAGGTCCACGGCAAGAAGGTGCGTCTGGTGGCAGGGCAGGACGCCGGGTGCGGCGCTGATGATGCCGCGGGGGCCATCCCCGGCACGGACGCGCTGGTGACGCAGCAGGCCGGTCTGGTGCTGACCGCCTACTATGCGGACTGTGTACCCATCCTCTTGCTGGATCCCACGTCGCAGAGCGGCGGCGTGGTCCACGCCGGCTGGAAGGGGACGGCCCTGAAGGCGCCGGCCGAGGCGGTGCGGGAGATGCAGTCGGCCTACGGGCTGGAGCCGCAAACGTGTCGGGCGGTGATCGGGCCGTCCATCGGCCGCTGCTGCTACGAGGTGGATGACAGGGTCCTCGTCCCGATGGAGGAGGCGTTCGGCAGCGGCCTGAAGGACCTGGCCGAAGGGACGACGCCCGGGCACGCCAGGCTGGATCTCTGGAAGGCCAACCGCACCAGCCTGCTGGAGGCGGGGCTGCGCCCCGAGAACATCCTCGTCTCCGGCCTCTGCACAGCCTGCCATACCGACTGGTTCTTCTCGCATCGGGCGGAGCACGGCCGGACCGGGCGTATGATGGCCGTCCTCACTCTCTAGCCTGGTCTGGAAGGAACTGGAACAAGCGGAGGCGAACCCCTAGCCCCGGGGGTGGTGGTGTGCCGCCGCGTTGGGACCTGGACAGCCGGTATGGAGGGCCGAAGCGCCTGCCCCTGCGGGCGCCGCGGAGGCCTGGGGCGAAACGGGCGACGCCGTCCTCGTCCGGCCCGTGGCCTGAACCGCGGGACCGGCCCCGGCTCGGTCTCGTCTGGAGGTCGGCCGGCTGGGTCCTGCTGGGCCTCGCTCTGGGGGCGATTGTGGCTGCGGGCGCCGGGCGCCTCCGGTCCCGGGCAGCACCAGTCGAACTGGTCAGCTGGGGGACGGTGGAGGAGTCCTTCCCGGTGCAGGCCCTGGTCATTCGCCGCGAGGAGGTGGAGGTGGCCCCCATTTCAGGCCGCCTGCTGCGCCTGGTGGGCGAGGACGGCCGGGTGGCAGCGGGACAGGCCGTGGTGGAACTGGTGAACCCCGAAGCAAGGGTCTCGCTGGAGTCCTGGGCGGCCGGCGTGAAGGAAGCCTGGGAACACTTCCAGAAGGAAGACGAGGGCAAGCGACAGACCGCGTTGAAGAAGGTGGCTGCGCTTCAGGACGAGCTGGCGGCGGCCATGGCCGACCTGAGGGAGGCGTCCGCCGCGGCGGACAGAGCCACCACGGACAGGGCCTGGTCCCGAATCGATCAAATCTCCTCGCGCCTGGCGACGGCCCAGCGCGCTCTGGGCAAGCTGGAGAAGGAGCGGGCTGAGCTGCTCAGCCGCCAGGCCAGGGTTGCGACCCTGAGCCGCGAGGCGGTAGTGCGCCTGGCCGCGCCGGAGAGCGGGCTGGTCTCGTACCGCGTGGATGGCCTTGAACCGGCACTGCGCCCCGACCGCATGCTGGAGACGGACCCGCTTCTGGCCCAGTCGCCGCCGCCCCTGCTGCCGGCGGCGGGCGACCAGGTGCAGGCGGGGCAGCCTCTGTTCAAGGTGGTGGACCCGGAGTACGGAGTGCTCGCCTTTCGCCTGCCGGAGCCCCAGGCGCAGTTGCTCGGCCGCCGAGGCCTGGTCCGACTGATGCGCCCCGACCGCCCCGGCGCCGACCTGGCCGGCCGGGTGCAGTCCGTGGGTCCGCGGGAGCCGGACGGTTATCGGGCGGTGTACGTCCGCCTGCAGTCGCTCCTGGAGGGTGACCTGACCCTGGCGCGCGCCGTCTCTCTGGCTGTTGTCATTCGCACGGAGCAGGGAACCCTGGTTCCGGCCGGGGCCGTCTGTCCCGACCCCGGGTCACCTGTGCCGGATGAGACGAGCCCCGGCGTGTGGCTGGAGGAAGGCGGCGAGGACCGCTGGAGGCCGGTCACCGTCCAGGCCAACGACGGCCGCTGGGCCGTGGTTGGCGGTCTGAAAGCCGGAGCGGTTCTGGCGACGACAGGTTGGGGGCGCAAAATTCGGTAAGGGAGCCAAAATCAGGAGGGAACACAACCCGAAATGTCGAATGTGGGTGAGAAAGTAGCTGCCGTCCAGGAAAGGGTGCGTCAGGCCGCTCTCCGAGCCGGCCGCGACCCTGACCGGGTGACGCTCATCGCGGTCACCAAGACCGTTCCTCCGGAACGTGTGCAAGAGGCGGTCGCCTGCGGCGTCCGGCACCTGGGGGAGAACCGGGTGCAGGAGGCCCGCGACAAGAGGCCGCTGGTGGCAGGCGATGCAGTGTGGCACCTGATCGGCCACCTGCAGACCAACAAGGCCAGGCAGGCCGTGCAGCTCTTCGACTGGGTGCATTCCCTCGATCGGGCGGAACTGGCGGAGGAGCTTCACGGCCGGGCCGTCACCGCCGAGAGGCGGCTGCCGGTGCTGGTTCAGGTCAACGTCGCCGGCGAGGCCAGCAAGTCCGGCGTGGCTCCCGAGGGCCTCATCGACCTGGTGCGCCTGGCCACTCGACTGGACGGGCTGCAGGTGAAAGGCCTCATGACCATCGCCCCTCTGGCGGCTGACCCGGAGGAGGTTCGCCCCGTCTTCCGCCGCCTGTCTCAACTGGCCGCGGAGGTGGACTCCCTGGGGCTGGACGGGGTTCGCATGGAGCACCTGTCCATGGGCATGAGCCATGATTTCGAAGTGGCAATTGAAGAGGGCGCAACCATGGTACGCATTGGTACAGCCCTTTTTGGGGAACGTACGGCGGCGTACGCCCGCGGCTAGGCGGGCCCACCGGCGACCGGGCAACAGCAAGGAGGAGCATCGATGGCCAAGAAGTTCTGGGACAAGCTGCTCGCGCTGATCGGTTTTGAGATGGAAGAGGTCGAGGAAGAAGAGGAACGGCCGCTTCCGCCTCCGTCGCCGGTCCGGGAACAGGTGGTTGAGGAATGGGTGGAAGACCTGCCCCACGGCGGTAAGAAGCGCGGCACACTGGTCAGCCTGCCCGGTCAGAAGCAAGTCAAGGTCGTGGTGGTGGAGCCCCGGTCCTTCGAAGAGGTCCAGAGCATCGCGGACCACCTGAAGAGCCGCCGGCCCATCATCCTGAACCTCGAAGTGACGGATAAGGAGCAGGCGCAGCGCGTCCTCAACTTCCTGTCAGGCTGCATCTACGCCCTGGGCGGCGAGATGCAGCGCATCAGCAACGGCATCTTCTTCTTCGCTCCCTCTAATGTGGACATCGCCCTGATGCGCCGGTCCAAGACGGGGGCGGAGGAGGCGGCGGCCACAGCGGACGGCCGCAAGCCGACCGCCGCATTCGTGGGCGGACAGGCGAAGGATTTGATGGACCGCAAGTCCGGTCTGAACGTTCCCGTGGGTATCGGTCGCGACCTGGATGACCAGGATGAGCGTGGCCTGAATATCTGGAACAAGTAGGAGGTGACTGCGGCCGGTGGGTGTCGGAAGCATTCTCGTCAGGGCCGTTGACTATTTCTTCAGTATCTATTACCTGTTGATCATCGCCGCCGTGATCTTTTCCTGGATCCGTCCGATGCGGGGCACGTTCCTCTATGACCTCGCCCGCATCACCTATCAGCTCACAGAGCCTATTATGTCGCCGATCCGCCGGGCTCTGCCCACGGCTGGCGGCCTTGATTTTTCGCCCATCCTCGCCCTGCTGCTGGTGCAGCTGGTGCAGCGCCTGGTGAGGATGCTTCTGCTCCAAATCTCGTTCTAGCCCCGGGCCGTTGAGGCTTTTGGGAAGGGACTGTTCGGAGGTGCCGCCGTGCTCACGCCGCTGGACATTCACCAGAAGGAGTTTAAAAAGGGCTTCCGCGGCTATGCAGAAGAGGAAGTCGACGAGTTTTTGGATGAGGTGATGAAGGACTTCGAGGGCCTCATCCGCGAGAACAACGCACTGCGCGAGGAGCTGGAAGGGATCCAGGGCAAGCTTCAGCACTACGCCAACCTGGAGGGTACCCTCAATAACACCCTGACTGTCGCCCAGAGGACGGCGGAAGACGTCAAGGCGGCCGCCCGCAAGGAGGCCGAGGTCCTCATCGCCGAGGCCAAGAGCCAGGGTGAGCAGATCGTCCAATCGGCCAACAACCGGGCCCGCCGCATCGGCGAGGAGTTTGAGGCCATGCGGCGCGAGATCCAGATGTACCGCGCCAAGATGAAGAGCCTGGTCAAGTCCCAGCTGGAGCTGCTGGAGGAGTCCGACCACGAGGACGAGGCCCACGGGCAGGTCGCTGCGTCAGGCGAAGGCCGGTAGCATCGGCCTTGACTCGGGCGGTTGCCATTGGCTATACTCAATGCAAACCATAGGTCCATCGACGATGAGAAGGCCGAGTAGCCGCGAAGCCGGACTCAAGAGAGCGGGTGGCCGGTGCAAACCCGCGTCCCGTTGCGGTGAAGATCTCCTTCGAGTCGCCAACCGAAGCCGCCGTCTCGTGCCCAGAGCGCGGGCCGCCACGGCAGGTAGGCTTGGCCGGTACTCCACCGTTACCAGGAGTAGGCATTCAACGCCGTGCCGCGCGCCGGCGGTCGTGCCTGACAAGCGGGTCCGGCCGCGCCCTTCAGGCGACGGCAGGGCCAATCAGGGTGGTACCGCGGGAACAACCTCTCGCCCCTACAGGGCGAGGGGTTTTTGTTTTGGTTAGACTAGGGGCGGCAGGGCGACGGGGCGGTGCGGCGAGGGGCCGGACCCGCGCCTGGCCGGCCGCCAGCAAGGCAGAGGGGGACCCGCCATGGACGAGACCAGCGTCACCAGGACCGTCGATTACTCCAAGACCGTCAACCTGCCGAAGACCGACTTCCCCATGAAGGCCAACCTGCCCCAGCGCGAGCCGGAGCGGCTCAAGCACTGGCAGGAGAAGGGGCTGTATGCGGCCGTGCAGGAGTCCCGCCAGGGCAAACCCAGGTGGGTGCTGCACGACGGGCCGCCGTACGCCAACGGTGAGATTCACATCGGCACGGCCCTGAACAAGGTGCTGAAGGACATCATCGTCAAGTTCCGGACCATGCAGGGCTTTGACTCGCCCTACGTCCCCGGCTTTGATACCCACGGCCTGCCCATCGAGCGCCGCGCCATCGAGGCGATGAAGATTGACCGCAGCAAGATTTCGGCGGTTGACCTGCGGGAGAAATGCGAGGAGTATGCCCGGAAATACGTGGGCGTTCAGACGGAGCAGTTTACGCGGCTGGGCGTCCGCGGCGACTGGGAGCATCCCTACCTGACCCTGCAGCCGTCCTATGAGGCCGAGCAGATCCGCGTCTTTGGGGAGATGGCCCAGAAGGGCTACATCTACCGCGGTCTCAAGTCGGTGTACTGGTGCACCTATGACGAGACCGCCCTGGCGGAGGCGGAGATCGAGTATAAGGACAAGACCAGCTACTCCATCTACGTCGCCTTCCCGGTGCGGGACGGCAAGGGTGTGCTGCCGGCGGCGAAGGCCCAGGGCGGCGCCGAGGGCTCTCAGGCCACCAGCCCGGACGCCGGCCCCTTCTTCGTCATCTGGACCACCACGCCGTGGACCATCCCCGCCAACACCGGCATCGCCCTGCACCCCGAGTTCGAGTACGGCCTCTACGCCACGGAGAAGGGCCGCATGATCCTGGCGACGGAGCTGGCGCCGCGGGCCCTGGAGGCGATGGGCCTCAGCGGCAAAGCGGAAAAGACCTTCCGCGGCAGCGACCTGGAGGGCACCGTCTGCGGCCATCCCTTCCTGGACCGCGACTCACGCGTGATCCTGGCCGAGCACGTCACCCTGGAGGCCGGCACCGGCTGCGTCCACACCGCCCCGGGTCACGGCACCGAGGACTTTGAGGTGGGCGTCAAGTACGGCCTGCCGGTGGTCGTGCCGCTGGATGGCCGCGGCATCTTCACCGCCGAGGCCGGCCCCTTCGAGGGCCAGCACTATGACAAGGCCCAGCCCGCCATCAACGACCTGATGCGCCAGAAGGGCGCCCTGCTGGGCGAGGGCAAGCTGGAGCACTCCTATGCCCACTGCTGGCGCTGCAAGCAGCCCGTCATCTTCCGCGCCACCGAGCAGTGGTTCGCCTCGGTGGAGGGCTTCCGGAAAGAGACCCTGGAGGCCATCCGGCAGGTGAAGTGGATTCCCGCCTGGGGCGAGGAGCGCATCCACAACATGGTGGCCGACCGTCAGGACTGGTGCATCTCGCGCCAGCGCGTCTGGGGCGTGCCCATCCCGGTCTTCTACTGCCGCCATTGCGGCGAGCCCGTCGTCAACAGCGAGAGCATCGAGGCGGTGGCGACCCTGTTCGCCCGCCAGGGCTCCAGCGCCTGGTTCAAGCTTGACCCTGCTGAGATCCTGCCCACCGGCTTCACCTGCCCGAAGTGCGGCCACGGCGAGTTCCGCAAGGAAACGGACATCATGGACGTCTGGTTCGACTCCGGCTCCAGCCACGCCGCCGTGCTGGCCGCCCGGCCGGAGCTGAAGTGGCCGACCGACCTCTACCTGGAGGGCTCGGACCAGCACCGCGGCTGGTTCAACTCCTCGCTGTCCACGGCCATCGCCACCCGCGGCGCCGCCCCCTACCAGACCGTGCTCACCCACGGCTGGGTGCTGGACGGTCAGGGGCGGACCATGCACAAGTCGCTGGGCAACGCCATCGCCCCGGAGGAGATCATCAAGCAGTACGGCGCCGACATCTTGCGCCTCTGGGTGGCCTCGTCCGACTACCGCGGCGACGTGCGTCTCTCCCACGAGACCCTGAAGCAGATGGCCGAGGTCTACCGCAAAATCCGCAACACGCTGCGCTTCCTGCTAGGCAACGTGACCGACTTCGATCCGGCGCAGCACACCGTGCCGTACGCTACGCTCCCCGAGATCGACCGCTGGGCACTGGACCGGCTGCAGCGCCTGGTGCAGGACGTGACGGCGAGCTATGAGAAGTACGAGTTCTGGATGCTCTATCACGACCTGCACAACTTCTGCGCCGTGGACCTCTCCAGCGTCTATCTGGACATCCTGAAGGACCGGCTCTACACCTCGGCCAGGGACAGCCGGGAGCGCCGGGCGGCTCAGACCGTCCTCTACGAGACCGCCGTCACCCTCATCAAGCTCATCGCCCCCATGTTGACCTTCACCGCCGATGAGGCCTGGGATTATCTGCCCCGCACCGGCCAGCCCGGCCTGGGCATCAATCCGGGCGAGGGCGACGCCTGGACCGTGCAGGTGGCCTACTGGCCCGAGCCGAAGCGCGAGTATATGGACGACGCCCTGGCCGCCGCCTGGGACCGGCTGCTGGGGGTGCGCGCCCAGGTCACCAAGGCCCTGGAGGAGGCGCGTGCGGCGAAGGCCATCGGCACCTCGCTGGAGGCCCAGGTGGAGATGACCGTGACGCCCGGGCTGGGCGACTTCCTGGAGGGCTACCTGAACCAGCTTCCCGGCATCTTCATCGTCTCCCAGGTGCGCCTGCTGAAAGGCACCCCGGAGGCGTCCGGCGGCATCGCCCTGGGCGACGCGCCGGACAGCGTGCAGGTGGCGGTGAAGCCCGCCTCCGGGCACAAGTGCGAGCGCTGCTGGACCTACAGCGAAGAGGTCGGCACCCACGAGGACCACCTGGGCCTCTGCGACCGCTGTGTCACGGTGGTGCGGCAGCTGTAGTTCTTCGCACGGCCATGCGGCACAGGGTTCGCGCACTCTCAAGCGCAAAATCCCACTCGCTCTCTGGCGAGTGGGATTTGTCTGTCACAGGGGAGGAGTTGGGCCTGGACAAGTCGAAAGAAAACTGCCAAACACCCTCGACCGACCGGTAGGTTGGCCGGGACTACGTCCGCCGTCGCGGCCCACCCGGCCCAGCGGCGCAGACTACACGCGTCCGCCGTGCTGTTCGATGATGCCGACCGCCTCTTGGACGCGGTCGTCGGCGACAACGGTCGTCAGCAGGACGCCCTGTTCGTCCACCATCTCGCCTGACATGCCGCTGGCGGCGGGGTCGGCGGCGATGAGGGGGCCGGCGTTGCGGGCGCTGAACTCGCCGCCGCTCAACTGGGTCAGGCCGGAGAGGGTGGCGGCCTGTCCCCGCACCGGGTCGTTGTACTCGGCGTTCTCGTTATGTCCGTAGCGGGTGACGCGGTCCAATTGAACCACGTCGAAGCCGGCCTGCTTCAAGTCCTGCAAGGCGCCCTCCGCCACGTTCCAGGATGTGAAAGTCGCCAGAATGGAGCGGTCGCCCTCGGGCAGCTTCATGATGTGATCCCCCCGTGTGGCCGCGCTGCGGCCTGTCTGGATGGTAGAGTGCCCGTCCCCGGTGGCGGGCCATGCAGAAGCGGCAGGCCACGGCATACGATACAGGTAAAAGACCGACCCGGAGGCCAGGAGCAAGGAGGGGTCGCAGTGAACGATGTGAAGGAGCGGCCGTGGAGTCAGCACTACCCGGAAGGTGTGCCCCTGGACCTGCCCATCCCGGACAAGCCGCTGCATGCATTCCTGGACGAAGCCGTCCGGGACTACCCCGATCGAACCGCCACCATCTTTCATGGCAAGAAAGTGACCTACCGTCAGATGGACCACATGGCCAACCGCTTCGCCCGGGCCCTGCAGGCGATGGGGGTGAACCCGGGCGACCGGGTCGCCATCATGCTGCCCAACGTCCCCCAGGTGGTGGCCGCCTTCTACGGCGCCCTCAGGGCGGGGGCGGTCGTGGTGATGACCAACCCCCTCTACGTGGAGCGCGAGCTGGAGCACCAGATGAATGACTCCGGCGCCAGGGTCATCCTGGCCCTGGACCTGCTGAAGCCGCGCATCGAAGCGGTGCGGCCGCACTCCCCCCTGGAGCACGTCATCTACACCAGCATCCGCGAGGCGCTGCCATTCCCGCTGAACCTGCTCTACCCCTTGAAGCAAAAGCTGCCCGCCATTCAGCTGGGCCCAACCACCCACCGCTGGACGGACCTGATGGCCCGCAACTCGCCGGCCTTCCCGCCCGTGGACGCAAAGCCCAACGACGTGGCCCTGCTGCAGTATACCGGTGGCACCACCGGCCTCTCCAAGGGCGCCATGCTCACCCACCGCAACCTGGTGGCCAACACGCTGCAGACCATTGCCTGGCTGGGGCGGGGCGACGCCCGGGAGACGGAGACGCGCATACTCAGCGCCCTGCCGTTCTTCCACGTCTACGGCCTGACGGTCTGCATGAACATGGCCGTGGCGGCCGCCGCCACCATGGTGCTGATGCCCAAGTTTGAAGTCAACGAGGCGCTCAAGCTCATCGAGAAGTATAAGCCCAACCTCTTTCCCGGAGCGCCAACCATGTACGTGGCGGTCATCAACCACCCGGACGTCACAAAGCGGGACCTGTCGTCCATCGAGTCCTGCATCAGCGGCTCCGCACCGCTGCCCGTGGAGGTGCAGACCACCTTCGAGCGGCTGACCGGCGGCAAGCTGGTGGAGGGATACGGCCTGACCGAGGCGTCGCCCGTCACGCACTCCAACCCCATCAGCGGTCTTCGCAAGACAGGCAGCATCGGCCTTCCCTTCCCCAGCACGGACGTCAAGATCGTCGACCTGGAGACCGGGCTCCGTGAACTGCCTCCCGACGAAGTGGGCGAGCTCTGCGTCAGCGGGCCGCAGGTCATGGCGGGCTACTGGAACCGCCCGGAGGAGACGGCCAGGGTGCTGCGCGACGGCTGGCTGTACACCGGCGACGTGGCCAGGATGGACAGGGACGGATTTACTTACATCGTCGACCGCAAGAAGGACATGATCATCGCCGGCGGCTTCAACATCTACCCGCGCGAGGTGGAGGAGGTCCTGTACGAGCACCCATCGGTGCAGGAGGCCGTCGCCGTGGGCATCCCGGACGCCTACCGCGGCGAGACGGTCAAGGCCTACCTGGTGCTGAAGCAGGGGCAGGAGGCGACGTCCGACGAGATCGTGGCCTTCTGCCGCGAACGTATGGCGAAGTACAAGGTCCCCACGGCGGTCGAGTTCCGGGATACCTTGCCCAAGACCATCGTCGGCAAGGTCCTGCGGCGCAAGCTGTTGGAAGAGGAGAAGGAGCGCCAGGAGCAGGCGGCTTCCTCCAGCCGGGGCTGACCTTAACTCGCCTGCCGGCTCACGTAGCGATGGAGCATGTCTTGTCAGGGAAAGAATAGGGAAAGCCGCTCCCGCGCGGATGGGAGCGGCTCTTTCCGTGTCTGCCTGACGGTGGGGCCCCGTGTGGAGTAACGGGGTTAGTAGCCCCGGTTGACGGGCCCTTCGAAGAAGATGGAGATGCACCCCGGACCGACGTGAGAGCCGATGGTGGCGCCAATCTGGCCCACCACAACCTCGGCGGCGCCGTACTGGGTGCGGAAACGCTCCGCCATCTCGGCCGCCGTTACAGCGTCCTGGGCGTGGCAGAGGCCCACCCGCTGCCCGGCGGGGTTGGCGCCCAGCCGTTCCATCTCTTCGAACAGCCGGTTCAGGGCCTTCTTGCGGCCCCGGACCTTCTCGACGGGGACCAGATGGCCCTCCATGTCCATGTTGAGGACCGGCTTGATGTCCAGCACG
>CALMNP010000293.1 GCA_937868875.1 uncultured Bacillota bacterium
ACCACCACCCTGACCTCCCTGCTGGGCGTGCTGGAGCACAACCAGGCCTGGCGGCAGGGCGACGTGCAGGTGTTCACCCTGGGCTCGGTCTACCAGCCCAGGGCGCTGCCGGTGGCTGAACTGCCGGAAGAGCACGTGAAGCTGGGATTGGCCGCCACCGGGCTGCGCCAGCAGAAGCGCTGGAACGAGGCCGAGCAGGCCATCGGCTTCTTCGACCTGAAGGGCGTGGTGGAGTCGCTACTGGACGCGCTGGGGTGCCCGCGGGCATCGTTCCGGCCCAGCACGCACCCGTTCCTGCACCCCGGCCGACAGGCTGAGGTGGTCGTCGGCGACCGCACCGCCGGCTTCCTGGGCGAGGCGCACCCACGGGTGCAGGCCAACTACGACCTGCCGAACCGGGTCATTCTGGCCGAGTTGGACTGGGATGCGCTGGTGGACCTGGCGGGCACTGGCCGCCGCTACCGGCCTCTGGGGCGGTACCCTGCTGTGGTCCGCGATGTGGCCCTGGTCCTGCCTGTCACCGTCCCGGCGGGCTCGGTGCTGGCGGTGATTGAGAAGTTCGGCGGCGACCTGCTTCAGGACGCCCGCCTGTTCGATGTCTATGAGGGTTCGTCCATCGGCCCTGGCCGGCGGAGTCTGGCCTACTCGCTCACCTACCGGGCCGAAGACCGTACCCTGACAGAGGCGGAGGTGGAGGAGGCCCACAACCGCGTTCGCCAGGCTCTGGCGGAGCAGCTGGGGGCCGAGCTGCGGTCGTAGGCTCGGGCGGTGCGCATCCGCAAGGAGGTGGCACATGTCCCAGAGAGGCAAGTTGGTCCCCCCGGGAAACCCCAATGCGTTCGGTAGGCCCAGGGGACTCCCGGGAATCCTGGCGGGATGGATCATGGGCTGGACCGGCCTGGAGCACAACCGCTGGGCCGTGTCCCAACTGAGCGTGGCTCCGGGTGACAGCGTCCTGGAGGTCGGCTGCGGCCCGGGTGTGGCGATCCGATTGCTGGGGGAAGCGCAACGGGCCGGTTTTGTGGCCGGAGTGGATCCTTCGCCGATCATGGTGAGGCAGGCGCGGCGGCGAAACGCCGCCCTGGCCCGTGCCGGGCGTGTTGAACTAAGAGAGGGGAGCGCGTCGCGGCTGCCCTTCGGGAACGACCGCTTCGACAGAGTGCTGTCGGTGAACAACGTCATGCTCTGGCCCGATCCCCCGAAGGATCTACGGGAAGTGGCGCGGGTGATGAAGCGCGGCGGCCTGCTGGTGATCTCCCTCAACCCGCGGTGGGCGAAAACGCCTGGCGACATCTGGGACATGGGGCGGGAGATTCTCTCCCTTGTCACGGGGGCCGGGTTCGTGGCGGCAACCGTCGAGGCCAGGGCGGACCTGAAACCCTTTGGCGCCGTGGCGGTAGCGGCAAGAAAGCCTGCTGGGATCTAACGCTGAAACAAAAAACTCCTGGGGCAAAATCAAAGAAGCCGGGGAAATATCCCCGGCTTCGGTATGCCTCTGACCTAAACCCGATGCGACATGGGCATGGTGAACAGGTAGATGTTCAGGAGACCGAAAAGGAGCAGAACCGCCAGATGGGGCCAGAGCGTCTGGAGCTTGTTGCTGTTCGCCTTGCTGTGGCCGGCGATCCGGTACGCGGTGTACATGGCGCCGGCGATGCCCAGCCCGAGGGTGGCGAACTGAAGAGCCTGGATGGTTCCAGGGGAGAGCAGTGCTGCCGGGCCCGTCACGTGGCGCCCGAACAGCGCGGCCAGGTTGTAGAAGATCGACTTGCCCTCGGCCAGCAGGTGGAACAGGTTGTGGGCAATGTGGCCGGCCAGGTCCAGCGGGATGACGGCGTAGCCGAACCGGGCGAAGTTGTCGTGGAAGCTCTCATCAGCCGAAGCGCCGCTGAGCTTCGCCACCGCGGCCATGACACCGAAAGGAAGGCCCATGGCCGCCAGGAAGATAGCGGTGAAGGCCAGGGTTCGGCTGCCGAGAAGGCTGCTGGTCAGCCACTCCATGGTCGGCTCCCAGAAGGAGAGCATGGTTACGTTCTGCACCAGTACGATGCCGACGATGACCACGGCCAGGAAGGATTCTGCGAACTTGGGCCGGGCCATGAACCATAGTTCCTTGGTCGGCGTACGGGGGGAGAGGCGGATGGAGTCGTTGGGGCAGGTCTTGATGCAGTTGGCGCACAGGTTACAGTTGGCGCTGCTCTGCATGGTGCGCGGGAACTCGAAGACCGGGCAACCCGGCGTCGTCTCATTCCCCCTGTAGCAGTTCTGCGTCTTGCAGTTGGCGCAAATCTCAGGCGTCGCCCGGAGTTCGAGAGCCGACGACCGGGAGTAGTTCCCCGAGAGCCCGCCCAGGAAGCACAGGTAGCGGCACCAGGTACGACGCTCAAACAGGACGCCGGTAACCACCACTGCCGTCACGATCAGCCCGAGCAAGTAACCGGAGCCCCGGGGCGACTCCACGATTCCGAAGACGTGGTCGGACCAGGTGATCAGGATGAACACGGCGTCAATGATCCAGATGCCGTACTTCTTGAGGAAGGCCGGGACCGGCCGGCCGAGCCCGGCGACCTTCTGGACGAGGTCAATGGCGGTGGCGAAGGGGCAGATGGCACACCAGAAGCGGCCGAGGGTGAACATGAACACAGGGATGAGCGGCCACCAGAGGACCCAGGTGAGGCTGGTTCCCAGGTTGGAGGATGGGGCTTCCGGCCCCCACAGAAGCGTGTACACGATGTACGTGAAAACCACCAGGGTCGGGTAGGAAAGAACTGCGGGGAACCACCGACTCTTGAGGAAGGCTTTCAGCCAGGGCAGATTCAGCAGGTTGTAGGGCTGTTGCTGAGGAGAAAGGGGTACGGACGGGGACGACTGGAGAACCGACTTGGGCTGAATGGCCATTGTTGTGTTTGTTACCTCCCACCGCTGGCGCGGCCCCGGCGCCGGAAGACTCCGTAGGTCAGGAAGCCACCCATCGTGAGCCCTGTGAAGCCGACATAGCCTGGAGCGGGTCCGCCCGGGTGAACCTCAATCGGTGCCCTGGCGGTCAGGGGGTCGGTGTGGTCTCCGCTGATCTGTACGACGACCTGCCACGTTCCCGGCGTGTCCAGGACGGCCTTGCCGCGGGCGCTGTAGGCCTGAGTCTCGACGTGGGACACTGTCTCGCCCTGGGGAGCCGTCTCACCGTGGGACGCGGTCTCGTGGAGATTCGGGCTTGCTCCATCTCCAGATGTGGCGTGGTCATGACCGGTTGAGCCGTCACCGTGACCGTCGTGGGAGGGCGAGACCCCGGGAGTGACTGGGCTGGCGTCATGCCCAGTTGAGCTGTCTTCGTGACCGCCGTCGTGGGACGCCGTCCCGTGAGCATCCGTGCCGTCTCCGTGACCCCCATCCGGTCCGTCGAGAACCAGAAGGTCTCGCAGCGGCACCTCAACTACCTGCCCCTGAGGACCGACCAGGCTGAAATGAACCGTGTGTCCGGCCGGGAGGCTGCTAACTTCAACAGTGAAGGTGTTGGTCCCGGTCTTGGCGGAAGGCGAGTCAGCGTGAACCGCCACCGTGTGCCCGCCGACGTTCAGCGACGCGATCTTGGGGAGCCCGGCACTGGCCATGGCGGGCGCAGCTACGGCCAGCACGAGAAGTGTGGCAGCGGGCAAGATGAAACGACGCATCCCATTCTCCTTTCGTCAAAGGGCAACATATCCCACAGTCTACACAGGATTTGTGAAGAATCCATGGACGGGGCATGCTTTTTTCGCGGATGACAGCATCCTCCACAGTCCTGGAGGGAATGACTCCCACGGGACAAATAAAAAAGCCGGGGAATTCCCCGGCTTCACCCGTCTCTGGCTTTGGGCTCAACATGTAGGAACTAAAGCCAGTGGTCCGCCCACTTCTGGATGGCGGCCACCACGGGCTCGAGCGCCTGCCCC